>JBBRDR010000001.1:0-99253 GCA_038203745.1 Burkholderiales bacterium
ACCTTGTTGCCTATTGCGCAGTTCTCTGGCGCTCCCAGGGTCGGCGTTCTGCCGCAAGCCACACAGTAGCCGCGCGAATCAATCATGCAGTATCCGACGCACGGGTAGGGAATCGCCTGGCGCTTCATGAATACCTCAGAATGATGGAATCGTCGAAAATCCGTGTTTCTCCAGCATCGCCAGCCCGGCCTTGATGTCGTCGACCTTGAGCACGATGACCGCCTTGTCTTCCTTGTGTTCGAGTGACGCATAGAGATACTCGATACTGACACCTTCAGCGCGGAAAAGTGCCATGATGCGGGCGAGTTCGCCAGGGTGATCAGGTACTTCGACACCGATGACATCCGTTTCGCGGGCCGTGAATCCGGCGTTCCTGAGCAGGCGGACGGCTTCCTCGGGCTGATCGGCAACCATGCGCAGGATGCCGAAGTCGGTGGTGTCGGCAATGGAGATGGCGCGCAGGTTGATGCCGGCCCTGGCCAGCAAGTCGGTCACATCGGCCAGCCGTCCCGTGGTGTTCTCCATGAAGATGGAAATCTGTTTGATGATCATCAGAGGCTCCTCTTGTCGATGATGCGTTGTGCCTTGCCTTCGCTGCGCTGAATGCTGCGCGGTTCAACCAGCTTGATGTGGGCGCTGATGCCCAGCTCGCTCTTTAATTCGTCGTGAATGCGCTTGCGCAAACGCTCAAGTGTGCTGGTAACGTCGGAGAAGATGGCATCTTCGACTTCGACGCGGATTTCGATCTCGTCGAGGTGGGTGGCGCCACGATCAATGACGATCTGGTAGTGCGGTTGGGTGCCTTCAATGCGCATCAAAACGTTTTCAATCTGCGACGGGAAGCAATTGACGCCACGGATGATCATCAGGTCGTCGGTACGGCCGAGCAGGCGGTGAATTCGAACGGTGGTTCGACCGCAGGCACACGGTTCGCGCATCATGTAGGTGATGTCGCGGGTGCGGAAACGAATCACCGGCGAACCTTCGCGCTGCAGGCTGGTGATTACCAGCTCGCCCTTTTCGCCGTCGGCAAGAACTTCGCCGGTTTCCGGGTTGATGATTTCGGGGTAGAAATAATCCTCGTTGATGTGCTTGCCGTTTTGGCATTCGCACTCCGAGGCGACGCCGGGGCCGATCAGCTCGGTCAGACCATAGATGTCGTAGGCCTTGATGTCGAGTTTGCTCTCGATCTCAACGCGCATGTTTTCGCTCCACGGCTCGGCCCCGAAGCAACCGGCCTTGAGCGGCAGTTCGCGGAAATCCATGCCTTCTTCACGCGCGGCTTCTGCCAGAAAAAGCGAATACGAGGGCGTACAGGTCAGCAGCGTCGGTCCGAAGTCGCGCATCATCTGCAACTGGCGACGGGTGTTACCCGACGAGATCGGCAGGATGTTGGCGCCCAGACAACGCGCGCCATGATGGATTCCCAGTCCACCGGTAAACATGCCGTAGCCGTAACCGTTCTGAACGGTATCGCCTTTTTCGCAACCGGCCATGGACAGTGTGCGCGCCATGACCTCTCCCCACATGGCGAGGTCGTTCTCGGTGTAAGCCGCAACCACGGGCGTGCCGGTGGTGCCGGACGAGGTGTGAATTTCAACAAGCTCGTTCTGCTCACAGGCTAGCAGGCCGTAAGGGTAGGTTTCGCGCAGATCGCCCTTGGTGGTGAACGGGAGCTTGGCGATGTCCTTGAGGCACGTGATCGAGTCCGGTGTGACGCCCGCCGCATCAAGTTTTTTGCGATAGAAGGGGACGCGGGCGTAAACGCGCTCGACGGTCTTTTGCAATCGTTCCAGTTGCAGTTTCTGGAGCGTCTCAGTCGTGGCGCACTCGGCTTCCTTATTCCAGATCGGCATGCGAAAACTCCCCTGTTTTTTGTAAATTGTATTTTTGGTGATTTTTTAGTGATTGCGTGTTCAATGGCGTAATAGTGAATTACCTGACAAGCCCGGCAGTTTTGGAAGCTTCGGCCATTCGACGGCATCGAGCATGTTCTTTACCACCAGCCCCAGTTCGGTGTCGCCTTCGATAGAGAGGCTGCGATTGAAAAAAAGTGTATCCGGGTCTTCCTGCCGTGCGATAAGTTGCAGAAAAGCCGATAGATTGGCGCGGAAAGCAAGATCCGGTGTTTCCGGCAAGGTGAACAAGGGGCGGAAGAGTCCGTTGCGATAGGTAAACGCGGCACGGCCACCCGTATCCAGCACATCAATGAGGAAGCAGCGCCCCTCCAGAAGTTCAAGGCTGTCATCCGGTAGCAGCTTCATCTTGAGCACGGCGTTCAGGCCGGTAACCAGCGCTACGGCATGCGGCCACTGGGGCAGCCGGCTACCCACCGCGGAAACAAAGCGCGGCAGTTTGAAATTCGGGATAGTGAAGGTATTGAGAAAGCGATTGGACATGTTCAAACTCCTTGTGCAGCAAGTTGCGCGAGTGCCGCCTGATAGTGGGATTGTATGCCGGCTTCACCAAACCAGTAACCGTCAACCATGCCTTCAGATGCCCAGTCGCTGGTGTCCGGCGTGGGTGTTTCGCCCCGGCGCGCGGCGTCAAAGGCGGCGATGATTTCAGGCATGTGCTTCGGTTGCGGGCTGATGCGCAGGATGTCGATACCCATTGTGAGCATCTGCGGTACTTCAGCCAGCAGATTGTAGGTCTGCGCCGACATCGTCTGGATGCCGTTAATCGCCAGAAAGGGCTGGCCTTCGCGGGTCTTCAGCGTCATGCCCTCGGGGTGGTCAAGGCATTTGAACTGGCAGTCGTCCTTGTTCAGATCGTAATGACGTGCAGTGAAGCAGCGCGCAGAAAAAGCCAGTGGCAGCTTGCCATAAACAAAGACTTCGGTTTCGACGCCTTCGGGTCGACTCTTGTGCAGGGTTTCGATCAGCTTGCGGTCGGCTTCCAGAGGCGGGACCCAGCGTTGCAGCCCGTAACGCACGTAGGTGGCCAAAGTAGCTTCGTTATAGATGTTCAGGTGCGGGCCGGCGACAAAGAGCTTGCCCTGCGACAGATTGACCGCCCCGAGATCATTGGCTTCGAGCTTGCAGCCTGCCTCATCAATCAGGCGGCGCAAAGTCTTCAAGTCACTTTCCGATTCAAGCAGCGCTTGAGCGGAAACAACGACTTCCTTTCCGGAATCGGTCAGGTCGCGCGCCAGGCCAATCCAGTCGGTCACACGCAGTTGCTGGCGGCGCGAACAAACGACCTCACCAACGTAGATGACGTCGATGGCGTCGATCTGGGACATTTCAGCGTAGAACTCGAAGACGTCCTGTTTGGGCCAGAAGTAGAGCAGGGGGCCTAAGGCTAGTTTCATTGGTAAAACCTCTTACAACACAGAGCACACAGAGACACGGAGTTCACGGAGAAAAACAGAAAAAACTCTGTGCCTCTGCGATCGCTGCGACCTCTGTGTTGAGGGCGGTAAAAAAATCATCGCCACGGACGGTTATACGCGCCGAGCGTCGCCTGCACACCTTCCGAGACTTTGCCCAGCTCAGCTTGCCAGGCCGGATTGACCTTGAAGTGGTCGATGTCGCGCGCCAATTCATCGAGTGCGGAACGCAACGTGCGCGTCACTTGCGCTACATACGCCGGGCTGCGCTGGCGCCCTTCGACCTTGATTGCCGACACGCCAATCTTGACGATCTCCGGCAGGATTTCAACGACATTCAGGCTGGTCGGCTCTTCCAGTGCGTAATAGGTTTCACCCTCGACTTCGAAGCGCCCCTTGCACAAGGTCGGGTAACCCGCTGGTTCGTTGTCGGCACAGCGGTCAATGAGAATACCGTTGAGCCGCGTGGACATCTGCCCCGGCGATTTTTCCCACTTCACGTACTTGGCCGGCGAGCAGGCACCGACCGTGTTGGGCGACTCGCCAGTGGCGTAAGACGAGAGCCAGCAGCGGCCTTCATTCATGACGCACAGACTGCCGAAACCAAAGACTTCGATTTCAACCGGGGTGTTCTTGATCACCGTTTCAACTTGCGCCAGTGTCAGCACGCGCGGCAGTACTGCTCGTCGCACGCCAAATTCACGGTGGGCAAAATTGACTGCTTCGTAACTCGTTGCCGAGCCTTGCACGGAAAGGTGCAGACGCAAATCGGGGTGGCGGCGGCTAGCGTAATCGAGCAGGCCAATGTCGGCCAGAATAACCGCGTCGACGCCCAGATCTGCGGCGCCATCAACCGCTTTGTGCCAGTCAGCCTCGCGCCCCGGCTGAGGAAAGGTGTTGATCGCCATCAGCACATGTTTGCCGCGCGAATGCGCGTAATGGATGCCCTCAACCATGGCCTTATGGTCGAAGTTCAGGCCGGCAAAGTTGCGCGCGTTAGTGTCGTTCTTGTAGCCGAAATAGACCGTGTCGGCACCATTATCGACGGCGGCCTTGAGCGCCGGCAGACTGCCGGCCGGGCATACTAGATCGGGAAGCTTCTGCTGCAGCATAGGAATTCTCGCGAAACGAAGCCGCAAGTATACCTAGCGAAGGTCAAAACCGCATGATTTTCATCAATTCCCAAGCGGATTCAACCGAGAATGCTTCAGAAAATCAGCCCAGCCGGTTCAGTGCCTTTAACCCTACGATCCGGGTTATGCAGTTTGTCCAGACCGAACAGGCCGACGCGGAAACTGCGATAGTCTGCTGGTTCGTCGCACTGGAGCGGAACGCCTGCGGCACTCTGCACGCCGGCACCGAGTATCGTAAGTCTCCTCAATGAAGATGAAATCACAGCTTAAGCATAGCGCCAAATACCGGTGATTGCCGGCGAGAGATGTCTTATGGCTAGACCTTCCGGGGCTTGCGCGGTGCGTTGGCAAACAGGCGGTCGTAGAGGCCGTTCGGCAGCAGGCGCAAAACCTTGGCAACGATGCCCATCTGCCAGGGGATGACGGTGTAACTTGTTCCACGCTCAATGGCACGGGCAAAGCGTTTGGCGGCTTCGTCGACCGGCAGCAGGAAAGGCATGCGGTAGGGGTTGATGGCGGTCATCGGCGTGGCGATGTAGCCCGGGGCGATGGTTACAACCTTGATGCCCGAGTTGCGCATTTCAAGCCTCAGGCTCTCGAGGTAAGTGATCGCTGCAGCCTTTGAGGCGCTGTAGGCTTCGGCACCGGGTAAGCCACGAATCCCCGCGACTGAAGCAATGCCGACCAGTCGTCCGCATTTTTGTGCCTTCATGGCGGCGATGAAGGGTGAAAAAGTGGCCGCCATGCCATAAACATTGATCTCGAAAATACGCTTGATAATGTCGAGGTCTTCAGCGCATTCAGTGAGTGTGCCGGAGGAGACTCCGGCATTGGCGATGACGATATCGGGTGCGCCATGGAGGGCAACAAAGCTTTCGGCCGCCCTACGCAGGGCGGCCGCATCCGAAACATCAAGCGGGAAGCACGAAACGTGGGAAGCGCCCGCGCCGCGAAGTAAAGCCGCCAGCGTTTGGAGTTCATCGCCCCGCCGTGCCACCAGGCCAAGAACAGCGCCCTGATTGGCGTAATAGACCGCTAATGCACGGCCAATGCCTGATGATGCACCGGTAATAAACAGTTTGCGCGGACTGGCCATCTCCGGTGTGCGTTTCAGCGCTTACTTCTTCTTCAGGTTGCGATCTGTGCGTGCCTTGTCGATAACCTTGTCGGTCAGGTTAAGCAGGTCAGCATGCGTTTTAATGTCCTGCCCGGTGACCAGATAGCGGCCATCAACAACCAGTGCGGGTACGCCACGAATCTTGGTGGCTTGCGCCAACTGATCGGCACGCTTGGTTTTGCTGATCACACCGAAGGCGTTGTACGCATCGGAGAAGGTCTTGGCGTCCACGCCTTGCGCTGTAACCCATTCGAGAATGCTTTTTTCATCGATCAGCTTCAAGCCCTTGTCGTGAATGGCATGAAAGACGGCGTTATCCAGCTTATCCAGCTGACCAATGGCTTCCAGGGCGTAATAAAGTCGCGCCAGATTTTGATAATAGGGATTGCCGAAGCCTACCGGGATACGCTTGAAAGCCACGTCGGCCGGTAGCTTGGCCGCCCATTTGAGAGCGTTCGGGTGGAGGTCGTAGCAGTGTGGGCAGCCGTAACTGAAGAACTCGATAACCTCGATTTTGGCCGGGTTATCTGTCAGTTGCGCCGGCTCGATGATCGTGTAATCCCGATTGGCAACAAGCTGCGCCTGTACCGGTAGTGCCAGCAGGGCAAGGGTAATGGCTGTCAGCCATGCGCTCAGGTACTTCTTCATTGTTGTCTCCTTAATCCTTTTTAACGACATTGGCTTCGATGCCCTGTTTGGCGAGATCGGAGCGCATGCTACTCACTTCATCCATTTTCTTGAAGGGCCCCAGGCGAACCCGGTACCACACTTTGTCTTGCAGCATGACCTGCTGAATCGATGCTTCAGCACCCATCATGGCTAGCTTGGCTTTCTGGTTATCGGCGTCGCCGGCACTCTGAAATGATCCGGTCTGCAAATAAACGGCTTCCTTCAGCACTTCTTTCTCACTCTTGCCTTGGGCAACGTCGGACGGTTTTGGTTCGCCGGGTTTCGGATCGGGAATGGCTTCGGCTTTGCCGGGCAGGATTTTGTAGAAATCAAAGCGCGGCTTGTCGCTGGTTTGCGGGATCGGGTCACCCGGCTTGCCCGGCAAGGCCATGGGCGCTTGCGCACCACTCGCACCGGCTTGTTGCTGGGGCGTCTGTGACGTGGGCGGGGGGCTTTTGTTGGAAAAAGGGGCAGGGGTTTTATGGATGTACCAGACAACACCTGCCGCACCGAGTACGCCAATAACCAAGCCAAGGAACAAGCCGACAATCGTGTTGCCGCGAGATTTTTTTGCGGGCACGACTTGGCGATGTTTGCGGGGTTTCATGTCACGACTCATGGACGTCTTTCTAATTCAATAATTACGTGGGTTTTTACATTGATGCCGGGCAGCTAACGCCGAGAATGGCCAAGCCATTGCGGATGACCTGGCGTACGGCCGCTGCCAGCGCGATGCGCGCGTCTTTAAGCGCGATATCGTCGACCAGCATGCGTTCAGCATTGTAATAGCTGTGGAATTCTGCGGCCAGATCCTTGAGGTAAAAGGCGATCAGGTGCGGTGCCAGCTCATGTGAGGCAGATTCAATTAGCTCTGGAAATTCGCTCAATTTAGCGGCAACCGCCAGTTCATGCGGACTGTCGAGGCGGGTGAGATCGGCTTCGCTGAGTGCGGTAATCGCGGTTTCATCACCGCCCCATTGCCCCAGAACCGAACACACGCGAGCATGGGCATACTGGATGTAATAGACCGGATTTTCGTTGGTCTGGCTCGTGGCCAGATCCAAGTCGAAGTCGAGATGCTGATCCGACTTGCGCAGCACGTAAAAGAAGCGACAAGCGTCATTGCCGACATCCTCGCGCAGCGTACGCAATGTGACGAATTCGCCGGAGCGGGTGGACATCGAGGCTTTCTGACCGTTGCGATAGAGCACGGCAAATTGCACCAGTGCCACATCGAGCACCGCCGGGTCAAGCTGGAGAGCGGCCAGTGCGCCCTTCACACGTGGAATGTAGCCGTGATGATCGGCACCCCAGATGTTGATGATGCGCTCAAAGCCGCGTTCATACTTGTTCAGGTGGTAGGCGATGTCGGAGGCAAAATAAGTGTAAAGACCGTTGTCGCGCTGCACGACGCGATCCTTCTCGTCGCCAAAAGCGGTGGATTTGAACCACTTGGCACCGTTCTGTATATATATGTGGCCGGATTTCTCCAGGCGTTCGACGCAGCGGGCAACGAGTCCGGTGTCAAACAGCGATTTTTCCGAAAACCACACGTCGAAGTGCACGCCGAACGCTTCGAGATCACTGCGCCCGTCTTCAAGTTGCTCCGTTAGCACGTGGTTGTGCACGTAATTCCAGTCTTCACCGAGCAGAGTTTTGGCGTTGGCGATCAGCGCATCCAGATGCGCTTCGCGCTGAGCCTTGGCCTCATCGTCGCCACGCGCTGCTTCCGGCATTCCGGGGGTGCCCTCAAGTACCGAAGTTGCGGTGCGTACGAATTTGCCGTCATGAGCGATCTTCATTTGCTCGGCCATGTCGCTTACGTAATCGCCCTGATAGGCGTTAGGCGGGAATGTCACCTTCTCGTCGTAGGCGTCGAGATAACGCAGCCAGCAGGAGAGCGCCAGAATGTCCATCTGGCGACCGGCGTCATTGACATAGTATTCACGCGTCACATCCCAGCCGGTATAGGCCAGCAGGTTTGACAGGCTGGCACCGTACGCTGCACCGCGCCCGTGACCGACGTGTAGCGGACCGGTCGGGTTGGCTGAAACGAATTCGATCTGCACTTTCTTTTTGTCACCACACAAAGAGCGGCCAAAGGTGCTGCCCTGCTCCAGTATGTTTTTAATGACTTCCAGCTTGGCCGCTGGATGCAGGTGGAAATTGATGAAGCCGGCACCAGCAATCTCGGTTTTGCTTACGAAAGGCGATTGCGGAATCTCGGACAGCAGCAGCGTCGCAAGTTCACGGGGATTGCGCTTCATCGTGCGCGCCAGTTGCATGGCAAGATTGCAGGAAAAGTCGCCGTGTGCGGCCTGCTTGGGCCGCTCCAGAAGAATAACTGTCTCTGATTGCTCCGGTGCCACGCTGAGCAACGCCGCGTGCATCAGATCGGCAAGGTGGGTCTTGATATTGTGGGTCATCAGGTGCGTCGTCAACAAAATGGGGTAAGACAATGATTATACGATGCCCGACGCCTCAGCAGGTTACCCGGGAAGGCGAACACCAGTGCGACACAACAAACAGGGTGGGGTCACGTGCTGATGTGTGATGGGACGCGCGAAAACCCGGATTCGGGATAAACTCCCGCTTTCACCAATCAACCTTGCTGTCCATGCGACTTTTCCGTCTCGTCAAAATTTTCAGCGTTGCCAGCCGTTTCGGTATCGACGAGATGATCTTCGAACACGAACCAAGCGGCCGCTTGGCGTCCCTGACGCGCCTGGTTCACTTCTGGCGACGTTTTGATCAACCGCGCGCCGTGCGTTTGCGTCTGGCACTGGAAGCGCTAGGGCCGATCTTCGTCAAGTTCGGTCAGGTGCTATCAACGCGCCGCGATCTGTTGCCGGTCGACATCGCCGACGAACTTGCTAAGTTGCAGGATCAGGTTCCTCCATTCCCACCCGAAGTGGTGCTGACTCAGATCAAGGCGGCTTACGGCCGCTCTGCGGCTGAGGTGTTTGCCGAGTTTGATGCTACGCCGGAGGCCAGCGCGTCGGTCGCACAGGTACATTTCGCCCGGCTTCATGCCAGTGACGGCGGTCACGAGGTGGCGGTCAAGATACTGCGCCCGGACATGCTTGCAGTGATTGACCACGATCTGGCCCTGCTCGACACCCTGGCCGGGCTGCTGGAAAAAATCTGGTCCGACGGCAAGCGTTTGAAACCACGTGAGGTGGTTGCCGAGTTTGGCAAATATCTGCACGACGAACTCGATCTGATGCGCGAGGCGGCTAACTGCTCGCAATTGCGCCGCAATTTCATCGACTCGACGCTGTTGCGGGTGCCCGAGGTGTATTGGGACCACTGCACGACGACGGTGATGGTCATGGAACGCATGCACGGCATTCCGATCAGCCATAACAACGCCTTGCTCGCGGCAGGGGTCGACCTGTCAGCGTTGTCGCGCGCCGGGGTCGAAATTTTCTTTACGCAGGTCTTCCGCGATGGTTTCTTCCACGCCGACATGCATCCCGGCAACGTTTTTGTTGCCATCGATGACGTGCATCATGGCAAATACATTGCCCTTGATTTTGGCATCGTTGGCACGCTGACCGATGTCGACAAGAATTATCTGGCGCAGAATTTTCTGGCGTTCTTCCAGCGCGACTACAAACGTGTGGCTATGGCGCATATCGAAGCCGGCTGGGCACCCGCTGACACCCGCGTGGATGAGTTCGAAGCGGCCATCCGCGCTGTGTGCGAGCCGGTGTTTGATCGTCCGCTGGCCGAGATATCGTTTGGCAAAGTGCTGTTGCGTTTGTTCCAGACGTCACGTCGTTTCAGCGTCGAAATCCAGCCACAATTAGTCATGTTGCAAAAAACCCTTCTCAATATTGAGGGCTTGGGGCGCCAACTGGATCCCAAGCTCGACCTGTGGACGACCGCCAAGCCTTTCCTCGAGCGCTGGATGAAAGAACAGCTTGGCTGGCGTGCGCTGGCGCGCAGCCTGAAACAGGAGGCGCCGAATTGGGCGCGTACGCTGCCGCAACTGCCGCGTTTGGTGCATCAGGCTTTGACCCGGGAGGGGGCTGCTGATCTGGCGCCGATGCTGGCCGAGTTGACCGCCTCGCAGCGTCGGCAGAACCGGCTCCTCAGTTTGATTGCCCTACTTCTGGCGGCTTTTCTGACTGTTCACTATTTTTATTAACCACGGAGAACAGCGCGAAGCCTCCCTGAATCAGGGAGGCTTCGCGCTGTTCTCCGTGCCCTCCGTGGTTGCTTGTATTGCTTGAAACAAATTGAATGTCTGCACTGCTCAATCCCCCGCAACGAGAAGCAATTCGTTACCTTGATGGCCCATTGCTGGTGCTGGCCGGTGCCGGCTCGGGCAAAACGCGCGTCATTACGCAGAAAATCGCTTATCTGATTGATGACTGCGGTTTCAGCCCCTCGAACATCGCTGCCATCACCTTTACCAACAAGGCTGCGAAAGAGATGCAGGAGCGGGTCAGTACGCTGCTCAAGGGCAAGCCGGACGGGCTGACCATTTCGACATTTCACTCGCTGGGCGTGCGTATCCTGCGTGAGGATGCCAAGGCGCTGGGCTACAAGCCGCGCTTCTCGATCTTCGATTCGACTGATTGCTTCGGCATAATCTCCGAACTTTCGGGCAGCGTGGACAAGGCGACCATCCGCCGGCTGCAATCAGTAATCTCAAACTGGAAGAACGCGCTCGTTTCGCCCGATCAGGCACTGAAAGACGCGCAGGATGAAACCGAGAGACTGGCCGCGCGCGCCTTCGCCAGCTATTCGGCAACGCTCAAGGCCTATCAGGCCGTTGATTTCGACGATCTCATCGCTTTGCCGGTGGAACTGTTCGAGTGTCACCCGGAGGTCTTAAGCAAGTGGCAAAACCGGCTGCGCTATCTGCTCGTCGACGAATATCAGGACACCAACGCCTGCCAGTACCGCATGCTCAAACTGCTGGCGGGGCCGCGTGCGGCGTTTACAGCGGTAGGCGACGACGATCAGGCGATCTACGGCTGGCGCGGTGCGGACATCGAGAATCTGCGCGGCCTGCCGCGCGATTACCCGAATCTCAAGCTGATCAAGCTCGAACAGAACTACCGTTCGACCGTGCGCATTCTCAAGGCGGCCAACGCACTCATCTCGCACAACGAAAAACTGTTCGACAAGAAACTGTGGTCCGATCTCGGGCACGGTGATCCGATCAGCGTGACAGTGTGCAAAGACAACGATAAGGAAGCCGAGTCGGTCGTGATGAAGTTGCAGGCGCACAAGTTCGAGCATCGCAGTGCGTTCGCCGACTACGCGATCCTGTATCGCGGCAACTTTCAGGCGCGGGCGCTAGAAAAACTTTTGCGCGACCAACGCGTGCCATATGCACTGTCCGGCGGGCAATCCTTTTTTGACAAAGCCGAGATCAAGGACATCACCGCCTATTTGCGGTTGCTGGCCAACAATGACGACGATCCGGCCTTTATCCGTGCGGTGACCACGCCCAAGCGCGGGGTTGGCGGGGCAACGCTGGAAGCCCTCGGCACTTACGCCGGCAAGCGTCACCAATCGCTTTTTGCCGCCGCTTTTGAGGAGGGCTTCTCGCACTGTGTGCAGCCGCGACAGTTGGCTCCGCTACTTGAATTCTGTCAGTTCATCAATCGTGTTGAATACCGCGCAGCCAAAGAGCCGGTCAATGAGGTGATGAACGATCTCTTGGCGGCGATTGGCTATGAGGCCTGGTTGCATGACGAGGACGACAAGCAAGTCGCCATGACACGCTGGAACAACGTGCAGGAATTATGCAACTGGCTGACGCGCAAGAGCGAAGAAGACGGCAAAAGTCTGATTGAGCTGACGCAGATGATTGCCCTCATCAACCTGCTCGACAAACAGGCGGATGGTAGTCGGCCGGACGCTGTTCAGCTATCCACATTGCATGCCGCCAAGGGGTTGGAATTTAAGCATGTCTTTCTGATTGGTGTTGAGGAAGGCGTGCTTCCGCACCGCGAGTCGCTAGGCGATGACAAGATCGAGGAAGAACGCCGTCTGATGTATGTCGGCATCACCCGGGCGCAGCGCTCGTTGCACATCAGCTACAGTGAAAAACGCAAACAGGGCCGTGATCTCATTCCCGTCGAAGCATCGCGCTTCATCAACGAGATGGGCAAAGAAGACATGCGCTTTTCTGGCGGGAAGGAAGCTAGCGCGCCGGACAAGGCCGGCGGCGCTGCGAGACTGGCGGCCATGAAGGCCATGCTGGGCAGTAAGACCTCCTGAGCTTGTTTAGTAGGTGTTGGGTGCTTTGGCATCCTGCATCCAGAACACAATCAGAACAACAATGCCGATCAGCGGAATCAGGGCGATCAGCTGCCACCAGCCCGAACGGTTGGTGTCGTGCAGGCGGCGCGCGCCGACGGCGAGGCTAGGCAGTAACAGGCCCAGCGTAATAATTCCCGAGACAGCCGGACCCAAGCCGACAACGCCAATGACCATCTGGATGAGAAAGGAAAACAGGAAAAACCACCAAAACTCCGGACGGGCGGCACGGCCGTTGAAGTCCGCATATTTCTTAAAGCAAACGCTAATCGATTCGCCAAAGTTCATTTGCAATTTCTCCCTCGGTAAGTGGAATAAACATGCAAGCACCGGGTACTGGACTGGTGCATACGGAACCATTTTGTTCACCCGGACGACGCCGTCACAAAGCGTTACTCGGCGTTACCCAATTGATGACATCGCAATTGAAGCACCTCGCGTTAATGTATGCAAGGCCGGAACAAAACGCTCAGTTCATCGAACCGTCCGAGTTGTTAACCCATATTAATATTAGGAGAAAAACATGCTTAAGAACATCATCGTACTGGCCATCGCCGCTGCTTTCGGCACCGCTGCTTTCGCACAGGCGCCTGCCGCTACCCCGGCCAAGCCGGTTGAGGTAACAACCCCGGCGGTCAAGCCGGAAATGAAGGCTGAAGCCAAACCGGCAGCTAAAGCCGAGAAGAAGGCCAAGAGCAAGGCCGCCAAGAAGACCGCCGCAACACCGGCAGCCACAGCGCCAGCCGCTGCAGCACCCGCGGCCATGCCGGAAGTGAAAGTCGAAGCCGTTCCGGCTGCGACTCCTGCCGCTGCACCGGCAATGAAGAAGTAATCAGTAGTCAAGGTAGCGGCGATCCCGGCAAAACGGTACGCGCTATGAAAAAAGGGAGGCCAATTGCGGCCTCCCTTTTTGCGTTATGCGCTGAAGCGCATCGTTATTTTGACTTGCCGGAAAGATACTCTACGGCACTCTTGAGTTCGGCGTCGGTCAGGTCAGTTGCGCCTCCCCTGGGCGGCATGGCGCCTTTGCCGTTGGTTGCTGTTTTGAGTAACGCCGCGCTGCCGGTGGCAATGCGCGATGCCCATGCCGCTTTGTCGCCGGTTTTCGGCGCACCGGCAACACCTGTTTCATGACACGCTTTGCAGACGACGTTGTAAATGGCTTCGCCGTTGCGCGGCTTGCCATCGGATTTGACAATGGCCTTTTGCATTTCAACACGGGCAACGGGCTGGATGCGCAACTCGGCTTCATCACTGCCCCCAGCAGACGGACTCCCTTTGCCCATCATTGACAGGGGCCAGATAAGAATGGTGAGAATAATTGCGATACCAATCGTGATGAACATGATCATCTGAGAAGAGTACTGTTTGCTTGCCATGTTTGATCTCCGGTTATCAGCAGGTTAAATCGAATTCAGGTGGTGAGGTGTTTGAATGTTGGATGGGTTTTGAACAAGCTCAATCGACATTTTGTAGTGTCTCGATCTGACGGTAGCGGGCGCCGTGAAATACCAGTGGTTCATCGGTCTCGCCTTGGGCGAAGCGTTCGACGTGCCCGACAAAAATAAGGTGGTCACCGCCCGGGTACTGGGCTTCATGCGAGCACTCGAACCAGGCGCAGCAGCCTTCAATCAGGGGTGTTCCACCCAGCCCCTTTTGCACAGGCAGGTCCGCAAAACGGTTGATGGTGCGTGAAGCAAAACGGTCAGAGAGTGCCTGTTGGTCAACCGCGAGGACGTTGATTGCATAGTGGTGAGCACTGCGGAAGGCCTCAAGGAGCGGAGAATTCAATGACAAACTCCAGAGAATGAGCGGCGGTTCGATGGAAACAGAATTGAATGAACTGATCGTGACCCCGATTGGTTCATTCTTTGGCGACATCGCCGTAACGATGGTCACGCCGGTTGCAAAGCGCCCCAGCGTGTTGCGGAAGTCCCGGCAGCAAAAGCCCTTGGCCGCGAGCGTGTATCCTGTGTCGCAGCTCTGGCAGGGCAGATTGTCAATAGCCGCAGGTGTTTCAGGGCAGTTCGCAGTGGTGGTCGGCCGGGTCATGGTGAGTTTCAGAAGGGTTAAAGTGGCATGCTAAGATCGGCACTGTTCAAAGAAGTTCAGGAGTTTCATGATGCCGATTACTGACATCGGGCCGCTCCAACACTGCAAGCCACCCCGAAGAAACAAAGGCTTCGCCTGCCTGATTATCGCCGTACAGCGTTTGGGTGTCGAGAAGCACGCAATTGCGACCGCACGCGCAAGGTTCTCACATGCCTGAACGGAAGAAAAGTTCGGGAAGAAGATTTGCCACCCGATTGATCAACTGGCAGCGACGGCATGGCCGGCATGATCTGCCCTGGCAGAACACGCGGGAGCCTTATCATATCTGGCTTTCCGAGATCATGTTGCAGCAAACCCAAGTGCTGACAGTGGTCCCCTATTACAAGCGTTTCCTTGCGTGTTTTCCCACAATTGAAGACTTGGCAGGAGCCCCACTTGAGTCAGTTCTTGAACTCTGGGCCGGCCTGGGCTATTACGCAAGAGCACGCAATCTGCACCGCTGTGCGCAAGCAATTGTTACCGGATTCAAGAGCCGGTTTCCTGAAAAAGTGCTGGATCTTGTCGAGTTGCCGGGTATTGGCCGGTCGACAGCGGCGGCAATCAGCGCCTTCGCTTTCGGAACCCGGTCAGCTATTCTCGATGGCAACGTTAAACGGGTTTTGGCGCGCTGTTTTGGCATCGAAGGATTTCCCGGCGCAGCGCAAACGGAAAAAGAGATGTGGGAGCTGGCTGAATCATTACTGCCGCGCAAAGGGATTGAAGCCTACACGCAAGGGCTGATGGATCTGGGTTCGACGGTATGTACGCGGCGTCAGCCATTTTGCCTCGCCTGCCCGATGCACAACATCTGCGTAGCACAGCAGCAAGGGCGGCAAGCCGAATTGCCCGTGGCCAGGCCGAAGAAAGTGATGCCTGAACGCGAAACAACCTTGTTGATTCTTACAAATGGCAAGCAGGTACTGCTTGAACGCAGGCCACCCGCGGGAATTTGGGGCGGCCTGTTGGTCTTGCCGGAGGGCGGGGTGGCCGAAGCAAGACAACTTACCCGGCGATATGGTTGCCGGTTGCTGAAAATGGACGCGTTGATGTCGCTCAGGCACAGCTTCAGCCATTTTCACCTGACGATCCATCCTCTGCTATGTACTGTTGAGGTGAGTGCCACTCTCGTGGGCGAATCCGGTTGGCAATGGCTGGAGTTTGGCGAAATTGATAGTGCTGCATTGCCGACCCCGATCAGGCGTTTGATCAAGGAAATGATTAAGACGTCGTATGACTAGTCGACTGCCTGTTGCTTTAGTGACTGCCCTTATCCGCGATGTTCTCTTTGCCTTGACTGGTTGTTTCGCTTGCGTGCTTTAGTCTCTCGCAGCTGTTGGAAAGATGCATTCGCATGCCGGCACTAGCCGCTTGCGGGTCTTTCCGGGAAATCGCATCGAGAATGTATTCGTGTTCCCGGTTGGTACGTAATAGATAATTTTGGCCGGGTTCTGGCGAAAATTGTGACGTGTCCAGCCGGGTACGGGGAATCGTTGTTGTCCCTAGGTGACGGTAGAAGTCTTCAAAATACTTGTTGTCTGTGGCCAGTGCGATCTGTAGGTGGAACTGAAAGTCGGCATCCACAGAAGTTTCACCCCTCTTGACACCCTCGTCAAAGTCTTCAACAGCTCGCCGCATGAGGCCGAGTTGTTCATCTGTGCGGCGCAGTGCGGCAAGGCCTGCAGCCTCGGTTTCCAAGCTGATGCGAAGTTCCAGCATGGCTAACACATCACGGATTGTTAAGACTGTTGAAAGATCCAGCGCAGATGAAGTTTGGCTCGCCTGAGGCAGGACAAACGTACCAACACCATGCCGTGTTTCCACAAAACCGGCGGCCTGCAAACGCGACATCGCTTCGCGTACAACGGTTCGACTAACCCCTTGGGCTGCCATAACCTCGGGCTCTGTTGGTAATTTTTCTCCGGTTCTGTAAAGCCCGTTGCGAATTTTCTCCGAGAGGTCGTGCATAACCTCCTGGGCCAGGCTACGAGAACGTTTGCGCGGAAGTGTGGATGTGTTCGGTTCGTTCATGATGTGATTTTTACACCGGTGAGTGTTTGCCACTTGCAAATCAATTGTAGATCATTATACTGCGAAATCAGACGTACGACGACGTATGATGTTCTGGCGATAAACGTTAGCGTGAAGCATAACCAGCGGCGATCAAAGATGATGCGAGGCATGAATGTCTGAGCAAATAGCGGGGCGTGGCGTGAGCGATACACCCATCGTTACCGGGATGCGTGTTATTCCCGTTGCGGGTCAGGACAGCATGCTGCTTAACCTGTGCGGCGCTCACGGCCCTTTTTTTACACGCAACATCGTGATCATCAACGACAACGCCGGGCGCGCTGGCGTTGGCGAAGTACCCGGCGGCGAAGGTATCCGCCAGACTCTGGAGCGATCAATCCCGCTGGTGGTTGGCAAGCCATTGGGCCTGTACAACGGTATTCTGAACAGCGTCCGCCAGAGGCTCACGGGTGGGGGCAAGGCGGCTCATCAATCCACGGTCCATCAGGTGACTTCAGCCGCTGAGGCGGCCGTGCTCAAGCAGCCGCACGAGATCAACCTGCGCATGGACAACGTCATCACCGGCATTGAAGCGGCATTGCTCGATCTCCTCGGCCAGTTCCTGAATGTTCCCGTCGCCGCCTTGCTGGGCAATGGCCAGCAGCGCGACGCCGTACGCATGCTCGGCTACTTGTTTTATATCGGTGATCGCACGAAAACCGATCTGCCTTACCTTTCCGATACACACGCCCGAGGCGACTGGTATAGCTCGCGTCACGAAGTGGCGATGACTGCCGATTCAATCGTGCACCAGGCCGAAGCGGCGGCTGACTATTACGGTTTCAGCGACTTCAAGCTCAAGGGCGGTGTGATGAGCGGCGCCGACGAGATGGACGCCATCAGGGGGGTCAAGAAACGCTTTCCGGACGCACGGGTCACGCTTGATCCAAATGGCGCCTGGTCGCTGAACGAGGCGATTGCTTTGTGCAAGGGTCAGGGCCACGTGATGGCTTATGCTGAAGACCCCTGTGGTCCGGAAGCGGGGTATTCCGGCCGTGAAATAATGGCCGAATTCAAGCGCGCCACCGGGATTCCGACGGCCACCAACATGGTTGCCACCGACTGGCGCCAACTGAACCACTCTCTCAAGCTTGATTCGGTCGACATTCCGCTCGCCGACCCGCATTTCTGGACCATGCAGGGCTCGGTGCGGGTGGCGCAGATGTGCGACGAATTTGGCCTGACCTGGGGCTCGCATTCGAACAATCACTTCGATATTTCCCTGGCGATGTTCACCCACGTCGCAGCGGCTGCGCCCGGCGAAATAACGGCCATCGATACACACTGGATCTGGCAGGAGGGCCGGGAGCGCCTGACCAGGGAGCCGCTGCAGATCGTCAATGGTCAGGTGCAGGTTCCGCAAAAGCCGGGTCTTGGGATCGAGCCGGATATGGATCAGATACTCAAGGCCAACGAAGTCTACAAAAAGCTCGGCAGCGGTGCGCGGGACGACGGAATGGCCATGCAGTTCATCGTGCCGGGGTGGAAGTATGATCCGAAACAGCCGAGTTACGGGCGCAACAAAGCCTGATCCGGAAATGATTTATAAAAATTTAGAGGGTTAAGCATGAGTCAGCAGCAAAACGTAAGCGGTGCTCCAAGTGTTACTGAAATGCAAGTCATCCCGGTTGCGGGACAAGACAGTATGGAGCTTAACTTGAGCGGCGCCCACGGTACGTATTTCACACGCAACATCATTATCCTGACGGACAGCGCCGGCAATACCGGGCTCGGCGAAGTCCCGGGCGGCGAGAAGATCCGTCAGACCATTGAGGATGCGCGTTCGTTGATCATCGGCAAAACCTTGGGCGAGTACAACAACATCCTCAACGCCATGCGCAAGACCTTTGCGGATCGCGACGCCGGAGGTCGGGGTTTGCAGACCTTCGATCTGCGCACCACCATCCATGCCCTGACCGCGGTTGAATCGGCCATGCTTGACCTGCTGGGGCAGTTCCTGAACGTGCCGGTCGCATCTTTACTGGGCGAAGGCATGCAGCGCGAAGCCGTCCAATTCCTCGGTTACCTCTTCTATATCGGTGATCGAAAGAAAACTACGCTCGGCTATCGCAGTGAGCCGAATGCGGATAATGATTGGTTCCGTCTGCGCAACGAAGAAGCGCTTACGCCTGAATCCATCGTGCGTCTGGCCGAAGCGACTCAAGAGCGTTACGGCTTCACCGACTTCAAGCTCAAGGGCGGTGTGCTATCCGGCGAAGAAGAAATGGAATCGATTATTGCGTTGCACGAACGCTTCCCCAAGGCGCGCATCACTATCGATCCGAATGGCGCGTGGTTGCTTGAAGAATCAATCCATCTGTGTCGCGACAAGCACGGCGTGCTGGCCTATTGCGAAGACCCTTGTGGCGCAGAAAACGGCTTTTCCGGCCGCGAGGTTATGGCCGAATTCCGCCGCGCCACCGGCTTGCCGACGGCAACCAACATGGTCGCCACCGACTGGCGGCAGATGGCGCACTCGATTCAGTTGCAATCAGTCGACATCCCGCTGGCCGATCCTCATTTCTGGACCATGCAGGGTGCGGTACGCGTGGCTCAGTTGTGCGAGATGTTCGGCCTGACCTGGGGTTCGCATTCCAACAACCATTTCGACATTTCCTTGGCTATGGTGACTCACGCCGCTGCCGCCGCGCCGGGCAAGGTCACCGCCATTGATACGCACTGGATCTGGCAGGAGGGCCAACGTCTGACCAGGGAACCATTGAAAATCGTGGGCGGCATGATTCATGTGCCGAAAAAACCGGGTCTCGGCATTGAGATCGATAGGGTGGAAGTCGAAAAAGCGCACCAGGCCTACAAGTCCATGGGGCTGGGCGCGCGCGATGATGCTGTCACCATGCAGTTCCTGATTCCGGGGTGGACGTTCGACAACAAACGCCCGTGTCTGGTGCGTTAAAAGGAAATTATCATGACAAGTACTCAACCGTACTCCGCTTTCCCGAATCAGTTCCGTCGCGACCTTGTTGCAGGCAAGCAATTGATTGGTTGCTGGTGTTCTTTGGCCAGCCCGAATGCAACGGAGGTTCTTGGAGTGGCCGGGTTTGATTGGATATTGCTCGATGGCGAGCATGCGCCGAATGACGTACTGACATTCATACCGCAACTCATGGCGCTGAAAGATAGTTCAAGCGCTCCCATCGTTCGCCCGAAATGGAATGACACGGTCGAAATCAAGCGTTTGCTGGATATCGGCTTCTACAATTTCCTGATTCCGTTTGTTCAGTCGGCAGATGAAGCGCGTCGTGCTGTTGCCGCCACCCGCTATCCGCCGGCGGGAATCCGCGGTGTGTCGGTGTCTCACCGGAGTAACCGCTTTGGTACGGTGAAGGACTACCTGCAAGTCATCAATGACAATATTGCCGTGATGGTTCAGATCGAAAACCGGACAGGTGTAGAGGCCATCGACGAAATTTGCGCAGTACCCGGTGTGGATGGCGTTTTCATTGGCCCATCTGATCTGGCTGCAGCCTATGGCTATCTGGGTGATCCTTCGCACCCCGACGTCCAGGCCGCAATGCAGACTGTGTTTGATCGAGCCAGGACGCATGGCAAACCTGTCGGAATTCTCGCGCCGGCCGAAATAGATGCTCGCCGGTACATCGAAATGGGTGCGAGTTTTGTGGCTGTTGGCAGCGATCTGGGTGTCTTCCGTAGTGCGACACAGGCGTTGCGCGACAAGTATGCGTCGGTAGATTAAACACGATTAATCACGCCGGGTAAAAGCGGCATAGTGCTAGGGGTTATAAATGAGCAAAGTTGGTTTCGTAGGGCTGGGTATCATGGGTACACCAATGGCCGAGCACCTGATCAAGGGCGGGCATGACGTTTCCCTCTATAGCATTCCCCGTGTTCCCCAGGCGTTGATTGACGCTGGTGGTAAAGCCAGTGCCTCAGGCAAGGCGGTTGCCCAGATCGCCGACATCATTATTGTCATGGTGCCGGACACCCCTGATGTTGCTGCCGCCCTGTTTGGTGAAAACGGAATCGTCGAGGGGCTTGGCCAAGGCAAGATCGTCGTCGACATGAGTTCAATCTCACCGATCGAGACCAAGGAATTCGCACTGAAGATCAATGCTCTTGGTTGTGAATATCTCGATGCCCCGGTCTCCGGCGGCGAAGTGGGCGCCAAAAATGCCACCCTCTCGATCATGGTAGGCGGCAAGGAAGACACCTTCAATACCGTCAAGCCTCTATTCGAGTTGATGGGCAAGAACATTACCCTGGTTGGTGGCAATGGTGACGGCCAGACCACCAAGGTTGCCAATCAGATCATCGTTGCGTTGACCATCGAGGCTGTTGGTGAAGCCTTGCTCTTTGCGTCCAAGGCCGGCGCTGACCCGGCTAAAGTTCGTCAAGCCCTGATGGGTGGATTTGCCTCTTCAAAAATTCTTGAAGTGCACGGTGAACGCATGATCAAGCGCACTTTCAATCCGGGTTTCCGCATCGAACTGCACCAGAAGGATCTGAATCTGGCGCTGAGTGCAGCACGTAAACTGGGCGTGGCTTTACCCAATACCGCTACATGTCAGGAACTGTTTAACACCTGTGCGGCACACGATGGAAGCGCATGGGACCATTCCGGCATGGTCAAAGCGCTGGAACTGATGGCGAATTTTGAGATCGGTCAGACGACTTGAATTAAGCGGGGTCGTCGCATTAATGAAGGTGAAATGAGGCAGAAAGAAGGCAGTAATGCTTTTGCGTTCCAGTTTTCTAATCCAAGGAGGTATTAATCATGAAAAAAGCGATTGGTTTTACTCTGATGGCAGTTGCGTTATCAATATCCAATGGTGCCAATGCACAGAGTGATGTGAAATGGCCGACCAAACCGATACAGGTTATCGTGCCGGCCGGCGCCGGTGGCGACACGGATTTCAATGCCCGCCAGATGGCGCGCTATTTTGAGAAGATCACCGGCAAGCCGATGGTGGTGACCAACGTCAATGGCGGCGGTGGCACGATCGCCATGTCGCAAGTTCAGGATGCAACGCCGGACGGCAATACGATGCTCTTTGCCCACACCGGGATGATGATCGTCAACGAAGTGTCCGGGTTGATTAACTACAAGTTCGATGCGAAGCTGGATATTTCCTGTATCCCGGCAGTCGACAAAGGTATCGTCTTCATCGCCAGCAAGAAGTCCGGTTTCAAGACCCTGCCGGAGTTGGTGAGCAAGGCCAAGGCGCAACCCGGTACGGTGATCTATGGCACCGAGCTGGGTGGCTATTCGCACCTGCAGGGGCTGATTTTTGCGAAACAGGCCGGCGTCCAGCTGAAAATCGTTGATGTCGGTTCAGCATCTGACAAGATCACTTCGCTACTCGGCGGGCGCATCGACCTGGCCTCGATCTCGTTCGGCCCGGTCAAGGACTACGCGTCGACTGGTGACATGATCATGCTCGCCCAATACAGCAAAGAACCTAATCCGCTGCTGGGCGATATCAAGACCTTCAACGAGCAAGGCATCAAATTCGACATGGAGAAGCCCTACATCATCGCCTTCCCGAAAGGTACCGATCCAGCGATCATCAAGAAGATGGCAGACGTGATGCAGCAAATCACCAAGGATCCGGCCTACGCCAAGGCGCTGCAGGACGGGTTCAAGCAGCCGGTCTCGTTCTATCACACCAAGGAAGCCATCGCGGAATTGAACAAGGTGCGGGATGATTTCATGCAGTACAAGGATCTCCTGCAACAGAAAAAGTAATCCAGGTTCTCACGTTGTACCGGGAGAGGCGCGTTGCCGCGCGCTTCTCTGCGCTTTCAACATTTCTTGCAAGGATTCACCATGAGTGACATTAAAAAGCGCGAGTTCGCCGTTGGCGTCTTTTTTCTTGCCATCGGTCTCGGCTACCTCTATTTGACAAGCAACCTCCCGCGCAAGCAGTCCATCGACGCGGCCTTCGTTCCTTATATCCTGGCAATCATCATGTGCGTTCTGGGTGTGCTGCAGCTGCGGGCGGCCAACAAAATCGTTGTTAGCGAAACATCAAGCGCTGCAGAGAAGGAAGACTATCGCACGGTCCTGAAAACGCTGGGTCTGATCCTAACGTACGCGGCTTTTCTCGAGCCGGTCGGCTTTCCGATAATGACCGTTTTGTATCTTTTCACCCAGTTCATAGTGTTAACGCCGACTGACAAGAAAGTAAATTATCTGATGTACGGCATCATCGCGGTCATCACGTCTGCGTCCGTCTATCTGACATTCCGTTACGCATTTGACATGATCCTGCCAGTCGGGCTAATGAACTGAAAGGCGCCACACTATGCTATCTTTGTTCCAGCAAGGTCTTGAAATCGTATTCACGGTTCAGATTCTCGGTCTGCTTTTTTTCGGGACGGTTGTCGGCATCATTTTCGGTGCGATTCCCGGTCTGACAGCAACCATGGCGGTGGCCCTGTTTCTTCCAATTACATACTCTCTTGGCGCCAGCGCAGGCATCTCTCTTTTGATCGGGCTTTACATTGGCGGCGTCTCCGGCGGTCTGATTTCGGCAGTCCTGCTGAAAATCCCGGGTACGCCAGCCTCCGTTGCCACCGTTTTCGACGGCGGGCCCATGATGGAAAAAGGCGAAGGGGCCAAGGCGCTCGGGGTTGGAATCGCCTACTCGTTTATCGGCACGCTGCTGAGTATCTTTGCGCTGATGTTCATTGCACCGACTCTGGCAAAAATTGCCTTAAGTTTTGGTCCGCATGAATATTTTTCGATTGCGATATTCTCGCTGACGTTGATCATTACCTTGGCGACCGGTTCGATGATCAAGGGCATATTTTCGGGCGCGCTCGGTTTCATGTTTTCAACTGTGGGGATTGCGCCGGTAGACGCAATCACGCGTTTTACCTTCAGCCTGACCGCACTGAATGGCGGTTTCGATATTTTGACCGTATTGATCGGGCTCTTTGCCATTTCCGAGATCATCAAGGTCGCTGAAAGTGTCAAAACCGAGAAAAACGAAACCGTCAATTCGGTGACCATGAAAGGATTCGGCTTCTCCCTGAAGGAATTCTTCGGGCAGGGTTGGAATTGTATTCGTTCTGCACTAATCGGGACGGGTATTGGTATTCTTCCCGGCATCGGTTCCGGCACCTCGAATATCGTGTCCTACATGGTCGCCAAGAAGCGCTCAAAACATCCTGAAAAATTCGGCACAGGAATCATTGACGGGATCGTTGCCTCGGAAACAGCCAGTTGTGCAGCGGTCGGCGGCGCCATGATACCGCTGCTGACTTTGGGTATTCCCGGCGACACGGTGACGGCGATGTTGCTGGGCGGATTCATGATTCACGGTATTCAGCCGGGGCCACTGCTGTTTGTTACGCAAGGCCCGCTCGTTTACTCAATTTTCATAGCCATGCTTGTTTCTTCTCTGATGATGCTGGTCTGCGAATTGTACGGAGTCCGTTTCTTCATCAAACTGTTGGCCGTTCCCAAATATATCCTGCTGCCGATTATTCTGGTTCTTTGTTTCGTCGGTGCTTTCGGTCTGGGGAATCGCATCTTCGACGTTGGCACCATCGTGTTTTTCGGGGTGCTCGGTTATGGTTTCGTGAAATGCGGCATTCCACAAACGCCGTTCATTATCGGCCTCATTTTGGGCCCAATGGCGGAAACCAATTTGCGTCGCGGGCTGATGTTGAGCGATGGCAACTTCATGGGGTTCCTGACTGAACCGATTTCAGCGACGTTGCTCGCACTGGCGGCGGTTTCGGTTGCCTTGCACATTTACCAAGATTATCGCTCCAAGCGTTTGGCAGCGAAGACAAGGTTGTAGCAACCAAGGGCAAAGATCAGGGCTTTCGCTGAACTTTGCCCTATTTACAGGAAGTGCCGCAATGAAGCATGTCCACCTGCCTTCGGGATATCAGGTTCCTGCGTTGGGAATGGGTACCTGGATGATTGGCGATGATCGCTCTACCCGTGCCGAAGAAATCGCTACGCTGCGACACGGCATCGATCTGGGCATGACGCTTATAGACACGGCCGAAATGTACGGTGAAGGCGAGTCAGAACAGCTGGTTGGGGAAGCGATTCGCGGACAGCGCGACCGTGTTTTCCTGGTCAGCAAGTTTTATCCTCAAAATGCCACACTGCGCGGGACGCAACGGGCCTGCGAGGCCAGCCTGAAACGATTGGGAGTGGACTGCCTCGATCTCTACCTCTTGCATTGGCGAGGTAGTGTCCCACTGCAAGAAACCGTCGAAGCGATGGCGTGCTTACAGGCACAGGGAAAAATCCGCCATTGGGGCGTGAGCAACTTCAGCACGGCAGACATGCAGGAGCTGTGTGACCAGCCCAACGGGCATCAGGTGGCGGCAAATCAGGTGCTTTATAACCTGTCCCGTCGCGGTATCGAATGGGATTTGCAGCCCTGGTGCGTGGAACGCCGGATTCCGGTCATGGCCTACTCACCCGTCGAGCAGTCGCGCCTGCTGCGACATCCCGGGCTGCGCGCCCTGGCTCGCCAGCTCGGCATGATGCCGTCGCAACTGGCGCTCGCCTGGCTGATCCGGCACGATCAGTTGATTGCCATACCCAAGACGTCGACACGAAAGCATCTCGAGGAAAACTTCAGGGCGCTGCAGTGCGTTCTAGATGCGTCTAGTCTGGCCGAACTCGACCGGATGTTCCCGCCGCCTCGGCGAGCTACACCGCTCGAAATGCTATAAACGACCGACAAGGAAAGTCGAGCCATGACCCAGCAGAACATCAATTTACCCGGCAAGCCTCTGACCATCAAAGTCCACGAAACCGACAATGTGGCCATCGTCGTAAATCTCGGTGGTCTGCCGGCAGGAACAGTGTTCGATGACGGGCTCACCTTGCGCGAACATATTCCGCAGAGTCACAAGGTGGCGCTGGTTGACTTGGCACAGGATGCGTCAATCGTGCGCTACGGCGAGGTTATCGGTTACGCAGTCAAGCCCATTGCCCGGGGTGCGTGGATCGAAGAATCACTAGTGCGCCTGCCCGAGGCGCCAGCGCTGGAAACGCTGCAACTCGCCACCAGGGTGCCGCCAACCCTGCCGCCACTGGATGGTTATACCTTCGAAGGCTACCGTAACGCCGATGGGTCGGTCGGCACCAAGAACCTGCTGGCCATCACCACCAGCGTGCAGTGCGTCGCCGGCATCGTCGATTACGTAGTCAAGCGTATCAAGGCCGAACTGCTACCCAAGTACCCCAACGTCGACGGCGTGATCGGCCTCAATCACCTCTACGGTTGTGGCGTGGCGATCAATGCGCCGGCGGCTATCGTACCCATTCGCACCATTCACAATCTGGCACTCAACCCGAATTTTGGCAACGAAGTGATGGTGGTCAGCCTCGGTTGCGAAAAGCTGACGCCCGAGCGTCTGCTCAACGAAGGCGGAATCCCGATCAAGGTCGTCAGCGACCAGGTCATTTGCTTGCAGGATGAAAAGTTCACCGGTTTTATTTCTATGGTCGACGCCATCATGAAGCAGGCTGAGAAACACCTGCATAGGCTGAACCAGCGCCAGCGCGAGACCTGCCCGGCGGCCGATCTGGTCGTTGGTGTGCAGTGCGGTGGGAGTGACGCGTTCTCCGGCGTTACAGCCAATCCGGCGGTCGGTTATGCCTCCGATCTTCTGGTCCGGGCCGGCGCGACGGTGATGTTTTCGGAAGTGACCGAAGTACGCGATGCAATCCACCTGCTCACTCCGCGCGCTGCTACCGAAGAAGTCGCTCGGGCGCTGCTGCGCGAGATGGCCTGGTACGATAATTATCTCGCTCTGGGTCAGACAGACCGTGCCGCAAACCCGTCACCGGGCAACAAGAAGGGCGGCTTGGCCAACGTCGTAGAAAAAGCCTTGGGTTCAATTGCCAAATCAGGCAAGAGCGCTATTGCCGGCGTGTTGTCACCCGGCGAAAAAGTGAATCAAAAAGGACTAATTTTCGCGGCAACGCCGGCCAGCGACTTTGTCTGCGGCACGCAGCAACTGGCGTCTGGTATGACCATCCAGGTGTTCACTACGGGCCGCGGAACACCCTACGGCCTGGAAGCGGCCCCGGTGATCAAGGTGGCGACCCGTTCGGATCTGGCGGCGCGCTGGCATGATTTGATGGAAGTCAATGCCGGCACCATTGCCACAGGTGAAGCCACCATTGAGGAGGTTGGCATGGAAATTTTCCTGCTAATTCTGGATGTGGCCAGCGGCCGCAAAAAAACCTGGGCCGATCAGTGGGGTTTGTTTAACGCTTTGGCTGTCTTCAATCCAGCGCCGGTAACTTGATCGGTCGATCTGTACTTGTGGGCACCCGTTCTTGATTTAGGCGTTGGTCTTCTCGCTGGGGCTTCGAACACCCCCGATGGGCACAACTTCTATTCCATATTTCCGTGCTACCTGATGGTAGAGTTCGCGCGCCGATATGACTTTGGCGTTACGCCCGTCCTTGGCCTGAGCCAATTGCAAGTAGCGTACAGCATTCTGCCCCATTTCTTCGTTCCAGCCGTTGCGATCCAGCATGGTGAAAATGGCTTTGCTGGCATTAACCAGAAACTGGAGGTTGGGAACCCGCTCTGCCGCTTCGATCAGCATCTGCACCGAGCCCTCGATATCGCCACTGCGAGCCGCCAGGACGCCCCGGTTGTTAAGTTCAACAATTTCCCTGCCCACTTTGGCGAGTAATGCCTGGCCGGCTTCTTCCTTGCCGGTTTTGAGAAAGACCCCCTGGATCTGGGCGATCATGCTGCGGTTTTCGTGGTTCTCGGCCGCTACTTTGCTTAAAATCTCCTGCGCCATGGCTTCGTCGCCACTGGCCAGGCAGGCATGCGCAAGATCAACGGCAATTTTCTGTGAAAACTCTTTTTGCCCGCCTTCCTTGCGTAGGGTGTCGTGCAAGATAAGCGCCTTCTCGAGGTCGTGCCTGGCTTTGGCCGGTTCGCCTTCTTTGTCAGCGCACAAGCTGTCCATGATCAGCGCGGCAAGTTCCCCCTGCTTGCTGCCACGCCAGTCCCGGCGAAGCTCTTGGGTGATCTTCTTGGCGCCTTCGGTGTGCCCCTGGTCAAGCATGACACGCGTCAGATTGGTGTAGTCGTCAATAACCTTGAGTGACGATCCGCGATGGCGTTCGAGTACTTTGCCATACGCCTTCTCCGCAGCACCAAGATCGTTGTTACGTATAGCCACATCACCGACCATGCGCTGACGCAGTGAATTATTGGGTGAAATCACGGCCGCTTGTTGCAGCACATTCTGCGCGTCCTCCAGTTTGCCCATTTCTTCACGTACGCTGGCCAGAAAATCATACGCAGCCAGATACTCCGGAAAATCTTCGATAAGCGAGGAGCTCAGCAATTCTGCTTTATCGAGCTCATCCAGGCCACGCAGTGCAATCGCCAGGCCCATGCGCGCCCACGGTACCATGGCGTTGTCCATCACCTGTTGGTAAACCACTTTGGCTTCTTCGTGGCGACCGAGCACATTGAGAATTTCTCCTTTAAAGCGAAGTGTGTCGTAGAGAAACAGATCTTCCTTCCCGATCAGACCCTCACACGTGGCGAGGGCATCAACAAACGCACCGTTATCCAGGTGCTCGAAAACCTCCGCAAAAAAGCGCTTTTTATAGATCGCCTTGGCTAAACGAACTTGGAGTTGGTCGGCCGTGAAAGGCTTGATCAGGTAATCGTCGGGTGCCAGCTCAGCGACTGAGATTACGTTGTGATAAGCGCGCTCGGCGGTGATCACCATGTATACCGTGGACAGCGAGATCAGATGTTGCTGACGCAGTTCTTCAAGCAATTGCTGACCATCACGACCGTCTTCAAGGTGGTAGTCAGCAAGAATAATATCGAACGTGTGAGCTCTGACCTGGCGCAAAACCTCGGCCGAACTACCGGCACTATGCACGGCGCTGACCCCGAGAGTCGAAAGAATAATGCGTAGCGAGTTGCGCGCCGTGGTGTGCCGGTCAACAAGCAAGACGCGCATGCGCGCCAATTCCTTACTCAGTGTGTGTAATAGTTCGACGGCGATTCTCGGGTCGGAAGTAGCCATGTGATTAACCTTACGCGACTGTGTGCCTGTGAGCAAGCGGGACAGGCAGAGTGTATGCGTATCTTCGCTGGCGTGTAAGTCATGGTAGCCCTTGATCAGGGGCTTGTACGGCCGACCGGCTGGACTTACCGGGTGTGCTGTTGCCGCATATGGCAGCGAGTTCGCCGTCGTTTGGGCACAATCTCTTTGCTCGACTTTCCGTGGGCAATGCGCTAGATTTCACGTTGCGTACGTAATGCAATCTGGGTCAAGCACTATTCCTGAAAAATCAAACAAAAGGGGTTTGTCATGCAGCATATTGTTCGGCTTGTCACTTCCGCCATTACCCTCAGTATCGCAGCCATCGGAGCTCAGGCTGCCGATACGGGGCAGGTCAATATTATCTGTTCGGTGCAGGCCGAATGGTGCAACATGATTGGTACGGTCTATGCGCGTACCACCGGGACCAAGATCAACGTCAGCCTGAAAGGGTCGGGTGAAGCGCTGGCGCAACTGATCGCCGAAAAAGCCAACCCCAAGACCGATATCTGGTTCGGCGGTACAGGTGACCCCCATCTGCAAGCCGCGGAAATGGGGCTTACCCTCGAATACAAATCGCCCAATCTTGCGCAATTGCATCCTTGGGCGCAACAGCAAGCGCAGCAGGCGAATTTCAAGACAGTCGGTATCTACTCCGGCCCGCTCGGTTTCGGCTACAACCCCGAGTTGCTGGCCAAAAAGAAACTCCCGGTTCCAAAGTCCTGGGCTGACCTGCTCAAGCCAGAGTACAAGGGTGACATCCAGGTGGCCAATCCTGCATCAAGCGGCACGGCCTACACCATGGTTGCCACGCTCGTGCAGTTGATGGGCGAGGATAAGGCCTTCGAATATCTCAAGGGCCTGCACCGGAATGTCAGCCAATACACTCGCTCGGGCACCGGGCCGATCAAGGCCGTTGCGCGCGGAGAAACGGCGGTGTCGATCAGTTTCGTGCACGACGCGCCCGGCGAAAAAATGGCCGGATTCCCGGTTGAGACTGTCACCCCATCCGAAGGTACCGGTGCTGAAATCGGTTCCATGAGCATCATCAAAGGCGCGCGCAACCTTGAAGCGGCGAAGAAGTTCTACGAATGGGCGCTGACACCAGCGGCACAGGAAATGGCCGCCGCCGCCAAGCAGTTTCAGCTCCCGTCCAACAAGAGCGCCAAAAACGATCCACGTATCCCGAACTTCAAAGCGATCAAGTTCATCAACTACGACTATGCCAAATATGGCGCCAGTGCGGAACGCAGCCGCTTGATCGCCAAGTGGGAAAAGGACGTGAACTCACTGCCGCGATAAGACGCTGCTGTGAACAAGAACCCGAACAAAGCCGTCCGGTTCTGGCTCGTGACGGGAGCCTTGGCGTACCTCATTATTCCTTGGTACGCCATTCAGGATACTGCATGGTATAGCGTACTGCTACAGATCCTAGGTGGTGCCGAGACCGCCAACGGCGTTGTGCAGGCGTTTGTCAACGGCCGAATTTGGCTCTTGTGCGGAGTGCTTGGGCTCGGGATCGCTGCTATCGGCTTGGCGGTTCCGCCGGGACGGCCGCAAAGCATATGGTTTTTGACCGGTGGACTTGGCGGTTTTGCAGGCTTACTTGGCTGTGGTTTTCTGATCGGGGCGACCGGATGGTCGTTCGACACTTTCAATGCGGTGTTTGGCGAACTGGCAGTCAACCAGTTTGGCATGGGCATCGGTGGTTTTATCGCCCTGATGTCATTGTTGATGATTTCTGCGTTCGGACTGGCGCGGCTGGGCTACTTCAAAGGCGATCTGTTTGTCGCCTCCGCCGTTATCGGATGCTCTACCTTGCTGGCCATGTTCATCGCATTTCCGGTGGTCAAGGCGTTGTACAGCGCCTTTCTGGATCCCGAAGGACACTTTGCCCTGCTGGCCATATTCAGACGCATCGGTGATGAACGCATCTGGGGGTTAGGTTGTCTGGCTGACGGGGTGCGTTGCGGCGTCGCCTGGAACACGCTGTTTTTGGCCCTGTGCGTTGCTCTCGGAACAACGGTGCTTGGCACCATGATGGCACTGCTTGCAGAGCGCGCCGCCGGGCCGCGCGTCCAGACACCGTTGCGCGTTGTCGCTTTGCTGCCGATCATCACGCCCCCGTTTGTCGTCGGTCTTGGCCTGATTCTTCTCTTTGGGCGTGCCGGTATCGTTAACCAGTTTCTTGAATACGCCTTCGATATTGAGCCCACGCGATGGTTCTATGGTGTGCTTGGCGTGTGGATCGCGCAAATGTTTGCTTTCACGCCGATTGCTTTCATGATCATGCGCGGCGTGGTGCAAGGCCTCGCCCCAAGCATGGAAGAAGCGGCCCAAACCCTGCGTGCAGACCGTAAGCAAACCTTTTTTACCATAACTCTGCCGTTGCTCAAGCCGGGTTTGGCCAACGCTTTCCTGGTGGGCTTTATTGAGAGCATTGCTGACTTTGGCAATCCGATTGTCGTCGGGGGCCAGTTTTCGGTTCTTTCAACCGATATCTTTTTTGCCATAGTTGGCGCCCAGTACGATCAGGGGCGAGCGGCCTCGCTGGCATGGATACTGACATTGTTTGCTTTGGGCGTTTTTGCGCTGCAGCATGCCCTCCTTGGCAAGCAGCAGTACACCACGGTCAGTGGCAAGGGTGATTCGGGTATCGCCATGCCGCTCCCGGATGCAGTGCGTCGCACCCTGAACGCCGTGGTCTACCCATGGCTGGCCTTCACCATGGTTGTTTACCTTTTTGCTTTCATTGGTGGGTTTGTCCAGACTTGGGGACGCGACTACACATTCACGCTGGTGCACTTCAAGACCGCGTTCGGGCTGGAATGGGGTCAGTTCGGTTTGGTCTGGGCCGGAACCGCCTGGAACTCGCTGTTTACGACACTGAAACTGGCCGGCATTTCGGCGCCGATAACTGCGGTCGTTGGCCTGTTGATCGCCTATCTGCTGGCGCGCACGGATTTCAAGGGACGCGGCATGTTTGAGTTTGTCGCTTTACTGGCGTTTGCCATTCCGGGTACGGTGTTGGGGGTGAGCTACATTCTGGCTTTCAACGTTCCACCTGTGGAATTGACCGGAACCGGGCTCATCATTATCTTGTGCTTCATGTTCCGTAACCTCCCGGTCGGCGTCCAGGCGGGAACGGCCGCTTTCAAGCAACTGGACAAGTCGCTTGATGAAGCCTCACTGATGTTGCGCGCCTCGACGGCTCAGACTCTGTTCAATGTAGTCTTGCCATTGCTCAAGCCGGCACTGATTGCCGCCCTGATCTACAGCTTTGCACGCGCCATGACCACCGTCAGTGCCGTCATTTTCCTGGTCACGGCTGAGAACGAATTGGCGACCACCTACATCATCGGCCGTGTGGGTAACGGGGATTACGGCGTTGCGCTGGCGTACTGCACCGTTCTCATCATCCTGATGTCGCTGATCATCGCGATGATCCAGTACCTCGTGGGTGAGCGTAAACTCGGGCGGAGAAAAACGGGCGCGGCACCCACCGTCCTTGCTGTCAATTGAATTTGGGCATTCGGTCTGTGGTCTGCAAAGGAAACCATTGAATGAGCTACGGCGTTGAATTCAGGAACATCACCAAGCGTTACGGTGCGGATCCCAGTGGTCCGTTGGCCGTCAAGGGCATCAGCTTTGGCGTCGAAAAAGGGACGTTGACCACTATTCTCGGTCCTTCGGGATGTGGCAAGACTACGGTGTTGCGAATGATCGCCGGGCTGGAGTCGCCAACCAGCGGTCAGATCCTCATGGAAGGCAAGGACGTGACCACGCTTGGTCCGGCGGAGCGCAACGTGAGCATGATGTTCCAGAGCTATGCCTTGTTTCCGCACATGAATGTTGTGGAAAACGTCGGATACGGTTTGAAGATGTCAGGCGTTCCCAAAGCGGAGGTGCGTAGCCGTGCCGTTGACGCCCTGAAAAACGTGGGCCTGGTCGGCTACAACGAACGCATGCCCAGCGAACTTTCGGGCGGGCAGCAACAGCGTGTGGCATTGGCGCGTGCGTTGGTGCTGGAGCCCGGCGTACTGCTGTTTGATGAGCCGCTGAGCAATCTGGATGCGCGTTTGCGCAGGGAAATGCGCGAAGAAATACGCGCATTACAACAGCGGCTTAGCCTCACCGTTGCCTACGTGACTCACGATCAGAGTGAGGCGCTGGCTGTCAGTGACCTGATTATCGTAATGAACGACGGGCTCATCGCCCAGAGCGGTCCGCCACAGGAAATGTATGAGCGCCCTGATAGCGAATTTGTTGCCGGTTTCATGGGCGAGGCGATGCTTTTCCCCGGTGAGTCAAAATCTGACGGGCGTGTACAGATGGGACCCTTGATTATCACGCCAAAACAGCCGGTAGTCGCGGGTGCCGTCAAGGTGGCTGTGCGTCCTGAAGCCTGGCAGATTGATCGCAACGGTGACGGTGTGACCGGAAAGCTGATCAAGTCGTCCTACCTGGGCAGTTACTTTGAGTACACTTTCGATACGGTGCTGGGTAACATTTTTGTGGTGTCGCCTGATCTGACCGATGTGCTGCCGCTCGGAACCCAGGTCGGGCTCTCTCTGGCCAATCATGGGGTGTCTGTTGTCAAGCTTGCGTAATCGGGTTTAAGGAGACCTTCCGGACTCCTCTGTGCTGATGAGCAAAGGCGCCTTTCGTTCGCTGAATTCTTTCTGAGTGCAAAATAATATGTACGGGTTGATCGATCTGCACAATCACACAACCCGTTGCTGTCACGCAACCGGAACGATGGGGGCGTATGTCGAACGTGCGCAAGCTCTGGGCTTGCGTGATTTTGGCTTTTCCGATCACAGCCACTGGATGCTGCGCGGGACAGGGAAACGTTACGCGATGCTGGCCGACGAATTGGATGATTACGTTGCCGACGTTCAGCAGTTGCAGTCAAGGTTCAACAGAGCGGGCGAGAATCCCTTCAATATCAGGCTGGGGATGGAGATGGACTTCATTCCGAGTCGCCTCGCTCTGGCGCGGGAGGTTCAGCGCCGTTATCCGTGGGATTACATCATCGGGTCGGTGCATAACATCGGGTTTGAGAAACTGCAGGAACCCGAAATGTACAGTCTGTGGAAGGCCGAAGATGTCTGTGAGTTGTACTTCCATCAGCTTGGACAAATGGTGAGCGAACGCTATTGCGACATAATTGGGCATATTGATTTGCCTAAAAAAATGGGTAGCCGCCCAGCGTGCGGTTTGCTGCGATATATTGAGCCACTGATTCCCGATTTGCGTGTAAGTGGAATCGCCGTAGAAATCAATACTTCCGGGCTGGATAGTCCGGCACACGAGTTCATGCCAGGCTGGGATGTGATCAAAGCGCTGGCAGAGGCGGGTGTGTCCTTGACCCTGGGTTCGGACTCGCATTCGCCTTACCAGGTAGGCAGACACTTTGCCGAAGCCTTGGCCGGATTGAGGCAACTCGGGGTGCGTGAATTAGTTAGCTTTGAATGCCGGCAGAGAATTGCTGTTCCGCTGGATGAGATTTTGTCCGTATCCGAGTGAGTCCCGGTGAACATATGGCAAGGCACCCAGCCGGGACGCGGGTTGGGGGAAAGTTGTATTGGATACTTCGGTAAGTCTCCTATTGCTGGAGTGATTGTATTTACTATGATCAGACTGTCGGGCTTTACAATTCATAAACCTGTTATCTTTCAGCGAACTGGCGTAAAATCCGCATCCCCTCAGCCATTCCGCAAGACGAAGATTTCCCTATGCAGTTTCCTGATCGTTTCGATGTGATCGTGGTCGGTGGTGGCCATGCCGGCACCGAGGCAGCGTTGGCCGCCGCTCGCATGGGCGCCAAGACGCTGCTGCTTACCCACAGCCTCGACACGCTCGGGGCGATGAGTTGCAACCCGTCGATTGGCGGCATCGGAAAGGGGCATCTGGTGAGGGAAGTCGATGCGCTCGACGGCGCCATGGCTTCAGCCACCGACGAAGCCGGTATCCAGTTTCGCATCCTCAATTCGTCCAAGGGGCCGGCAGTACGTGCGACGCGCGCGCAGGCTGACCGTGTGTTGTACCGGCAGGCGATACGTCATCGCTTGGAGAATCAGCCCAACCTTACCTTGTTTGCTCAGGCCTGCGACGACCTGATCATCGAAGGCGAGCGCGTAACCGGCGTGGTGACACAGCTCGGTGTGCGTTTTGCGGCACTCAGCGTAGTTCTGACCGCGGGTACTTTTCTCAACGGCAAAATTCACGTCGGACTATCGAACACCACCGGCGGGCGCATGGGCGATATGCCATCGGTGTCACTGGCGGCACGGTTGCGTGAATTGCAGCTCCCGGCCGGCCGGCTTAAGACCGGCACACCGCCGCGCCTTGACGGGAAAACCATCGACTTTTCGGTGATGGAGGTGCAGCATTCCGATAATCCTCTGCCGGTTTTCTCCTTCCTTGGCTCGGCAAGCCAGCACCCGAGTCAGATGCCGTGTTGGGTGACCAGTACCAACGAGCGTACGCACGACATCATCCGTGCCAACCTGGATCGTTCGCCAATGTACACTGGCGTGATCGAGGGCGTCGGGCCGCGCTACTGTCCCTCGATCGAAGACAAAATTCACCGTTTCGCATCTAAGAATAGTCACAATATCTTCCTTGAGCCGGAAGGTCTGACGACGCACGAAATCTACCCAAACGGGATCTCAACAAGCCTGCCTTTCGACGTGCAGCTTGCGCTGGTGCGCTCGATGAAGGGGCTGGAGAACTGCCACATCCTGCGTCCCGGCTATGCCATTGAATACGACTATTTCGATCCGACCGGCCTCAAGGCCTCGCTCGAAACCAAGGCGATCAACGGCCTGTTTTTCGCCGGGCAAATTAACGGCACCACGGGTTACGAGGAAGCCGCCGCGCAGGGTCTGCTGGCGGGTGCCAATGCGGCCTTGCAGGTGCAGGCCAAACCGGCGTGGGCGCCGCGGCGCGATGAAGCCTATCTGGGCGTATTGGTCGACGACCTGATAACACGGGGCGTGTCAGAGCCCTACCGGATGTTTACCAGCCGTGCCGAATTCCGCCTTTCCTTGCGTGAAGATAATGCCGACATGCGCTTGACCGAGCATGGGCGTCGCCTAGGTCTGGTTGGAGAGGTTCGCTGGGCGGCCTTTTGTACCAAGCGTGAAGCGATTGCCCGCGAGCAGGCGCGTCTGCGTTCAACCTGGGTACATCCCTCCAAATTGGCGGTTGAAGAGGCTACGCGTGTACTGGGCAAGCCGATCGAACGTGAATACACACTCTACGATCTCCTGCGCCGTCCGGATGTGAGTTATTCCAGCCTGATGTCGCTGAACGTGGGTGACGTACCACTGGATGCCGGTCTGTCCGACCCGCTGGTCGTCGAGCAGGTGGAGATTCAGGCCAAGTATCAGGGCTACATCGACCGCCAGGTCGATGACGTGGCCAAAAGTCTGGGCAATGAGGAAACGCAATTGCCGGAGGATATGGATTTCAGCGGCATCGGCGGTTTGTCGAACGAGATTCAGCAAAAACTGACCCGGCACAAACCGCAAACCATTGGCCAGGCGTCGCGTATCCAGGGTATGACGCCGGCGGCGATTTCCATTCTGTTGGTCCATCTCAAGCGCGGCACACTGGATGCCGCACGAAAGATCGCATGACACAAGCGGCGCAGCTTGAGGAAGGTTTGGCGACGCTGGGCATCGATTTGCCGGATGTCTCACAGCAAAAACTGATCGATTACGCCGCCCTGCTGTACAAATGGAACAAAACCTACAGTCTGACAGCGTTGCGCGAAGAAGAGAAAGCGGTCAGTCATCACCTGCTCGATTCGCTGTCGGTGTTGCCCTTCGTGCCCTCAGGGCGCTTGTTGGATGTCGGCAGCGGCGGGGGTATGCCCGGGATTCCGCTGGCGATCGCTCGCCCGGATTTGCGCGTAACCTTGCTGGATAGTAATTCCAAGAAGACGGCTTTTCTCCAGCAGGCGGCAATAGAGTTGGGTTTGCTCAATATTTCCGTTCACTGCGGGCGGGTCGAACAGTATCATCCGACGGTTGGCTTTTCAGCGATTGTCTCGCGTGCGTTTTCAAGTCTGGCGGATTTCGTGGGTTTGTCAAAGCACTTGCTGACCAAAGAGGGGCGCTGGTTGGCCATGAAGGGTGTGTGGCCCCATGACGAAATTGCGTGCTTGCCCGCCGGGGTGCAGCTTGAAGCCGTGCATCGCCTGCAGGTGCCGGGCGTTGAGGGTGAGCGTCATCTGATTGTTTTGTCCGACAAGAGCGAAAAAAGCAACAGGGAGAGTTGAGTTGGCAAAAATACTGGCAATAACCAACCAGAAGGGCGGGGTGGGCAAAACGACGACAGCCGTCAATTTGTCGGCTTGCCTGGCTGATCTGGGGCAGCGTGTGCTGATGATCGATCTCGATCCCCAAGGCAATGGCACTACCGGTTGCGGGGTGGTCAAACGTGAAGCGCTGCCCACCGTCTACCAGATACTGATCGGCCGCTCAACGCTGGCCGAGGCGCGTATCCGGACAGCCTTTGGCTTTGACGTCCTGCCGGCAAATCGCGAACTGGCCGGAGCCGAAGTTGACCTCATCGAAATGGGCGGACGTGAGTACCGACTTCGCGACGCACTCGCGCCAGTACTGGGTGATTACGATTTCGTTCTGATGGATTGCCCGCCGGCGCTGAATATGCTGACGGTCAACGGACTGGTCGCAGCCGATGCTGTAATGATTCCGATGCAGTGCGAGTATTACGCGCTGGAAGGTCTGACCGATCTGGTGGCAACGCTTAAGAAAGTGCGCGCCAACCTGAATTCAAAGCTTGAAATCGAAGGCCTGCTGCGCACCCTGTACGATCCACGCTCAACCCTCACTCAGCAGGTGTCGGCCGAACTGGTTGGTCATTTTGGCAGCAAGGTCTACCGCACCATTATTCCACGCAATGTGCGGCTGGCTGAAGCGCCGTCCTACGGCAAACCGGTTACAGCCTTCGACCGCCAATCCAAAGGCGCGCAGGCCTATATGTCGCTGGCGCAGGAAATACTGGATCGCCGTGATGGGGTGGTTCGTGAGGTACAGAAACAAGGAGCAGAGGCATGAAACTCAAAGGACTTGGTCGCGGGCTCGACGCCCTGTTGGCCGGTAATGAATCGCAGAGTAGGGAGCAACAACGTTCCCTGCCCGTAGGCCATCTGCAGCCGGGCAAGTATCAGCCGCGTACGCATATGGACAGCGCCTCGCTTGAGGAGCTGGCGGCCTCGATACGAAAACAGGGCTTGATGCAGCCAATCCTTGTCCGCCCGTTGGGCAACGGGATTGGCGACGACCGCTACGAAATCATCGCCGGTGAGCGCCGCTGGCGTGCTGCGCAGATGGCCGGGTTGACCGATGTGCCGACCCTGATCCGCGAAATCCCGGACGAATCGGCGTTGGCCATGGCGCTGATCGAGAATATCCAGCGTGAAAACCTCAATCCGCTGGAAGAGGCGCAAGGCCTGCAACGCTTGATCGATGAATTCTCCATGACGCATCAGGAAGCAGCGGATGCGGTAGGCCGTTCGCGCCCGGCCGCGTCAAATTTGCTGCGCCTGTTGCAACTGGTGGCACCAGTACAGGAATTGCTGATGCGCGGCGAGATTGACATGGGGCATGCGAGGGCGCTGCTGCCTTTAACAGGAGCACTGCAGATCCAGCTAGCGCAGCGCGTGGTGCAGAAAGGTTTGTCGGTGCGCGATGCCGAAAGGTTGGTGCAACATGCCCTGAAGCCGCCTAAAGAGCTTGTGGACAAGGCGCCGGACCGTGATGTGCTGCGTCTGCAGGACGAGCTTTCCGATTTTCTTGGGGCACAAGTTGAAATACGCTCCAACAAAAAGGGTGCTGGAAAAATACAGATCGAATTTGGTGACCTTGATCAACTGGAGGGTATTTTGCAGCGCATGCGCTAGTAATTTTGCGGTGCGGCCGCACGAAAGACTTGAATTCCTTTGCCAGACGGGCTGCCCTGAATCGGGATGAGGTGTTACAATGCGCGACCGCATGAGGATATTGACGGCGCTTTTTAAAGGTCTTATAGTAGACTAAACGACTTGCAACAAATTGTCATTTTTTTGCATTGTACTAATGTTTAGAGCTATCCTTCTGCAGGTAGGGGCAACACTAATAACAGCGTTAGCGGCTGGAATGTACGCAGGAACGCGCGGGGCGGTGTCGGCAGCATTGGGTGGTGCAGTCTGTGTGCTGCCTAATCTTCTGTTTGCCTGGCGTCTGAAGTTTGTGGCGAATCGGCCTGGGGTTTCATTTCCTGTCAATTTCTTGCTTGGCGAACTCGTCAAGCTTGCCGCGACAATCGGTTTGCTGATTATTGTTGCTCGTGAGTATGCCGATCTGCACTGGCCTTCGCTGCTGATTGGTTTGGCGCTTGCCTTGCAAGCAATGTTTTTTGCTTTCTGGAAAAGAACTGATCATGTCAACAGGTCATGAAGCGGCTGCAAACGCCCCAAGCGCGGGCGAATATATACTTCACCACCTAGGCAACCTGAATTCTGCAGGGCACCCTCAGTCCACGATAATCGATTTTTCGATCCTCAACTACGACAGCGCATTTTTCGCAATATTCCTCGGGTTTCTCGGGCTTTTTCTCATGTGGTTGGTGGCGCGCAAGACCACTTCAGGTGTTCCTGGGCGGGCCCAGGCTGCACTCGAGATACTTATTGAGATGATTGCCTCGCAGACCAAAGGTATTGTCAATAACGAACACTCGCGCAAGTTCGTCGCGCCGTTGGCGCTGAACGTTTTTGTCTGGATTTTCATGATGAACGCAATGGACTTTTTGCCGGTCGATCTGTTGCCGACCCTGTGGCAAAAGGTTTCTGGCAATCCGCACGCCTATCTGCGCGTGGTTCCGACAGCCGATCTCAACGCGACGCTGGGCTTGTCGATCGGTGTGCTGCTCGTCTGTTTCTATTACAACATCAAGATCAAGGGCCTCGGCGGTTGGATTCACGAACTGTTTGCCGCCCCGTTTGGCAATCATCCCTTACTCTACCTGCCGAATTTCCTGATGCAGTGTATCGAGTTCATGGCCAAGACGGTTTCACACGGCATGCGGCTATGGGGAAATATGTACGCAGGTGAATTGCTCTTTCTGTTGATTGCACTGATGGGCATGGCGGCACCAACACTATCGCTTGGTGGCGGAGCTGCATTGTGGGCCGGGCACGTTTTTACCGGTACGCTGTGGGCACTGTTCCATATTTTCATCGTTATCTTGCAGGCGTTCATCTTCATGATGCTGACTCTGGTCTATATTGGACAGGCACATGAAGGGCATTGATCGGAGATAGCAGTGCGCGGCTTTTTTGGAATCGATTTTTTTTGGTAATTTAAACTGAAGGAGTAGTCATGGATCCAGTTTTTGCAAACGTAGCTCTTGCCTGTGGTCTGATCATCAGCCTGGGCGCAATTGGTGCCTGTATAGGGATCAGCCTGATGGGCGGCAAGTATCTTGAAGCTTCGGCGCGTCAGCCCGAGTTAATGAATGAGCTGCAGGTCAAAATGTTCATTCTTGCGGGTCTGATCGACGCAGCGTTCATTATCGGAACCGGTATCGCGGTGTGGTTTGCCATCTCGACGTTCCTCAAGTGAACTTTTCTTGACAGACATTTCGTCCATTCCATGGGAAGGGCTCTAACGTGTATCTGAACGCTACGCTGTTTGCACAGATCGCTGTGTTTTTCATACTCGCGTTATTTACGATGAAGTTCGTGTGGCCTCCAGTCATGAAGGCCCTTGATGAACGTGCATCAAAGATCGCGGAAGGCCTTGCAGCTGCTGAACGCGGGCGGCAGAGCCTCAATCTCGCTGCCAAGCACTCGGCTGAAACTGTACGTGAAGGCAAGGACACGGTCGCCAAGATTGTTGCTCAGGCAGAAAAGCGCGGGCAGCAGATTATCGAAGATGCCAAGGTGCAGGCCAGGATCGAAGCTGACAAGGTGATTACTGGTGCCAAGGCGGAAATCGAGCAGGAAGCCGCGCGCGTCAAGGAGTCTTTGCGCGAACGTGTGGCCGAATTGGCCGTCGCCGGGGCTGAAAAAATTCTGTGCCGCGAAATTGATGCCAAGGTGCATGCTGACATGCTGGCTGCGATCAAACAGGACCTGTAAAGCTCATGGCTGAATCTATCACCATCGCTCGTCCCTATGCTCAGGCAGTTTTCCGTCTGGCGCGTGAAGGCAAGACGCTGGCGGTCTGGTCTGATCGGCTGCAGCGGCTTGCACTCGTTGCTCAAGATGCCGAAATGTCCAAGGTCGTTGGTAATCCGAAGTTTTCCGCCGGGCAGGTCGCGGATCTGTTTGTTTCTCTGACCGGTGAAACCGGGAGCAAGGAGCTGGCCTCATTTGTGGGCATCCTGGCCGAGAACGGACGGCTCGACGTCCTGACGCAAATACAGGAAATCTACGAGCAGTTGAAGAGTGCAGACGAAGGAGTCGAGGACGCTGTAGTTACCAGCGCCTACCCTCTCGATGCTGCACAACTGAAAAATCTGATGAGCCAACTTGAGGCGCATTTCGGTAGCAAACTCCAACCTCATGTCGAGGTGGATCCAGCACTGATTGGCGGAATCAAAGTGGCGGTTGGTGACCAGGTGCTCGATGCTTCCGTTCGCGGCAAGCTTGATGCAATGGCCGCGGCGCTTAAGAACTAGGAGAAATACATGCAATTGAATCCTTCCGAGATCAGTGAGCTGATCAAGAACAAGATTCAGAATCTGGATGTGGGCGCCGAAACCCGGACTCAGGGTACTGTCGTCTCGGTAACCGATGGTATCTGCCGCATACATGGCCTAGCCAATGCGATGCAGGGCGAAATGCTCGAATTCCCAGGCGGAACTTTCGGAATGGCGCTGAATCTTGAGCGTGACTCGGTCGGTGCGGTGGTGCTCGGAGAGTACGAACAGATTACCGAAGGCGATACGGTCAAGACAACCGGCCGCATCCTTGAAGTTCCCGTGGGCCCAGAGTTGCTCGGTCGTGTGGTTAATTCGCTCGGCCAGCCGATTGACGGCAAAGGGCCGATAAACGCCAAGCTGACTGACAAAATTGAAAAGGTTGCGCCCGGCGTGATCTGGCGCAAGTCGGTTTCGCAACCGGTACAAACCGGTTTGAAGTCAATCGATGCGATGGTACCGATCGGTCGAGGCCAGCGCGAGTTGATCATTGGTGACCGTCAGACCGGCAAGACAGCGGTAGCGGTTGATACCATCATCAACCAGAAGGGCAAGGATCTGATTTGTATTTACGTGGCGATCGGTCAGAAAGCATCGACCGTCGTCAACGTGGTACGCAAGCTCGAAGAGCATGGGGCGATGCATTACACCATCGTCGTTGCCGCGACGGCGGCCGAGTCGGCCGCTCTCCAGTACATTGCGCCGTACTCCGGCTGCACCATGGGCGAATATTTCCGTGATCGCGGACAAGATGCGCTGATCATTTATGATGACTTGACCAAGCAGGCTTGGGCGTATCGTCAGGTTTCACTGCTTTTGCGTCGTCCGCCTGGGCGTGAAGCTTACCCCGGCGACGTTTTCTATCTGCACTCACGTTTGCTTGAGCGTGCGGCTCGTGTTTCTGAGGAGTGGGTTGAAAAATTCACCAACGGCGAAGTCAAGGGTAAAACCGGTTCGCTGACAGCTCTGCCGATCATTGAGACACAGGCTGGCGACGTATCGGCTTTCGTGCCGACCAACGTCATCTCGATTACTGACGGCCAGATCTTCCTTGACACCGACCTCTTCAACGCTGGCGTGCGTCCCGCTATTGACGCCGGTATCTCGGTGTCACGAGTGGGTGGTGCAGCGCAGACCAAAGTCATCAAGAAGCTTGGCGGTGGCGTACGCTTGTCGCTTGCCCAGTATCGCGAATTGGCGGCCTTTGCACAGTTCGCTTCTGACCTTGACGATGCAACGCGCAAGCAGCTTGATCGTGGCCGCATGGTCACTGAACTGATGAAGCAGCAGCAGTATTCACCGATGTCCATTTCCGAAATGGCCATCACCCTGCATGCAGTGAACAAAGGTTTGTTTGACGATGTTGAAGTGAAAAAAGCACTGGATGTCGAGAGGCAGATGCAGGTTTACGTCAAACAGAAACACGCCGATCTCATCAGCAAAGTCGAGAAGAGCAAAGAACTTGATGCTGACGCTGAGCAAGAGCTCACCAAAGCGATCGAGGAGTTCAAGGCCACGCTGGCCTGATCGATCAAGGAGATTGCCATGGCGAGCGGCAAGGAAGTACGTAACAAGATCAAAAGCGTAGAAAGTACGCGCAAGATCACTAAGGCTATGGAGATGGTGGCCGCATCGAAAATGCGCAAGGCGCAGGATCGTATGCGTGCAGCCCGTCCCTACGGCGAAAAAATCAGGCGTGTGGCCGGTAACCTGTCACATGCGCTGACCGACTACAGTCACCCTTTTCTCGTCGTGCGTGAGGAGGTGAAGTCGGTCGGCTTGATTGCCATCACATCGGACAAAGGGCTGTGCGGCGGCTTGAACACCAATATTCTGCGTCTGGCCTTGAGCAAGATGAAAGAATGGGATGCCGAGGGGAAAAAGCTGCAAGTCACGGCCGTCGGCAACAAAGGCTTTAGCTTCATGATGCGTACCGGTGCCAACATGGTGTCGCACGTTGTCGGGCTGGGCGATACGCCGCATCTCGAAAAATTGATCGGGCCGGCCAAAGTTCAGCTGGACGCCTATATCAACGGCGAGATTGACGTTCTGTACATTGCTTATACCCGCTTCGTGAACACCATGAAGCAGGAGCCCGTGATCGAACAACTGTTACCGCTCTCCGGCGATCTGGTGGGAAGCCAAAGTAAGAAACGTTGGGATTACATCTACGAGCCTGATGCCAAAGCGGTGATCGACGATTTGCTGTTGCGCTACGTCGAGGCCATGCTGTATCAGACCGTGGCTGAGAACATGGCGTCCGAGCAGAGCGCACGTATGGTGGCCATGAAATCTGCATCGGATAATGCCAAGAATGTGATTGGCGAGCTCAAGCTGGTTTATAACAAAGCTCGTCAGGCCGCAATCACCCAGGAACTTTCAGAAATTGTCAGCGGCGCTGCTGCTGTCTGATCACGCGAAACTGCTTTATTGATTGAGGAAACGACGATGAGTCAAGGAAACATTGTTCAGTGTATCGGCGCTGTGGTGGACATCCAGTTCCCGCGTGATGCGATGCCCAAGATTTACGACGCCCTTCTGCTCGACAAGTCGGAAGAGCATAGTGGTTGTGAAACAGATCTGGTATTTGAAGTGGAGCAGCAGCTCGGCGACGGCATTGTGCGTACCATTGCTATGGGTTCGTCCGACGGCTTGCGCCGTGGCATGAAGGTCAACAATACCGGTGCAGCGATTTCGGTTCCGGTCGGTGATGCGACCATCGGCCGCATCATGAACGTTCTCGGACGCCCAATTGACGAAGCCGGGCCGATTGCCACCGAAGAGCGCCGTGCCATTCACCAACTAGCGCCAAAGTTTGACGAGCTTTCACCGTCGGTCGACTTGCTGGAAACCGGCATTAAGGTGATTGACCTGGTTTGCCCGTTCGCCAAGGGCGGCAAGGTCGGTCTGTTCGGCGGTGCCGGTGTCGGCAAGACCGTGAACATGATGGAACTGATCAACAACATTGCTAAACAGCACGCGGGTCTGTCGGTGTTTGCCGGTGTCGGCGAGCGGACGCGCGAGGGCAACGACTTCTACCACGAGATGAAGGATTCAAACGTTCTCGACAAAGTGGCGATGGTTTTCGGGCAAATGAACGAGCCACCGGGCAACCGTCTGCGCGTGGCACTGACCGGTCTGACCATGGCAGAGCGTTTCCGTGACGATGGCCGCGATATCCTGTTCTTCGTCGATAACATTTACCGTTACACACTGGCCGGTACGGAAGTTTCCGCTCTGCTTGGCCGGATGCCGTCTGCTGTGGGTTACCAACCAACACTGGCCGAAGAAATGGGCCGTCTGCAGGAGCGTATTACCTCGACCAAGGTGGGCTCGATCACCTCGATCCAGGCTGTTTACGTGCCGGCTGACGACTTGACCGATCCCTCGCCGGCTACTACCTTCCTGCACCTTGACTCGACAGTTGTGCTCTCGCGGGACATCGCCTCGCTGGGTATCTATCCTGCCGTTGATCCACTCGACTCAACTTCGCGCCAGCTTGACCCGCAGGTTGTCGGAGAAGAGCATTATCAAGTGGCACGCGCAGTTCAAATGACGCTGCAGAAATACAAGGAACTGCGTGACATCATTGCCATTCTGGGCATGGATGAACTTTCACCGGAAGACAAGCTGGCGGTTTATCGGGCGCGGAAAATTCAGCGCTTCATGTCGCAGCCTTTCCACGTGGCAGAGGTGTTCACCAATTCACCGGGTAAATATGTACCGCTCAAGGAGACGATCAGAGGCTTCAAGATGATCTGCGAAGGCGAGTGCGACAGCATTCCCGAGCAGGCCTTCTACATGGTCGGCGGGATCGATGAAGTCTTTGAAAAGGCTAAGACGCTTTAAGCCTTTACGCTCAATCGGAAAGAAACCATGCCACTCAGAGTTCATGTAGACGTTGTCAGTGCTGAAGAATTGATTTTCTCCGGTGAGACCGACTTCGCGGTATTTCCTGGCGAGGCCGGCGAGTTGGGCATCTACCCGCGCCACACGCCATTGCTGACGCGTATCAAGCCCGGCACTGTGCGTTTGAAAATACCTGATCGTGATGAATATGAGCTGGTCTATGTCTCCGGCGGGATACTTGAAGTCCAGCCGACGCTGATTACCCTGCTGGCTGACACGGCGATTCGCGCGCACGATCTGGATGAAGCCAAAGCCATCGAATCCAAGCAGCGTGCCGAAGAAGCGCTGAAGAATCGAGCCGCGGATGTCAGCTATGCCTCGGCAGAGGCCGAACTGGCCATTGCCATCGCGCAGTTGCAGACGATCAAGAAAGGTCGCAAACACCATTGATCGGCTAGTCCGCAATCATGACAGAAGGCAGGCGTCAGCCTGCCTTTTTTTCTGCCGGACTGCTCGCTCGATTATTGCTCACGCAGGAATGCAATGGAACTTGTATTTCGCATCATTGGAATTGTTACTCCGGTACTGATCATTTCAGTCATCGGTTACGCTTACGGACGTCTCCGTCGGCCGGACATGACGTGGATTAACCGTCTGTGCACCGACTTGTTATTCCCCATGCTGATTTTCACAGCCATGGTTTCCAGAGATTTCCACATTTTGGAGTATCTGCCACTAATCGGTGGTGGCCTGATTGTGATGTTTGGTTCCGGGCTCATAGCCTGGGGAGCGGCAAAAATTCTGGGTTATAACCCGCATGCCTTTATTCCCCCCATGATGTTCACTAATGTGGCGAATATGGGATTGCCGCTCACCTTGTTTGCATTCGGCGAATCGATGGTGCCTGCTGCCGTCGCCTTGTTCATGACTTTCAGCCTGTTTCAATTTACGTTGGGAATACGGATTTGTGATCCCAAAGGCAGTATCAGCGGGATTCTCAAAGGGCCAATGCTGTGGGCCATGATCATTGGCGTGCTGGGTAGCCTGGTCGGCCTGTCATTACCCCAATGGTTGGCGACAAGCACCAAGATGCTGGGTGACACGGCCATTCCGCTGGGTTTGTTTACGCTAGGGGTGGGCTTTGCGAGTTTCAAGGTAGAGCGCTGGAATATCGGTATTGTTGGAGCCTTGCTCTGCCCGATATCGGGTTTGCTTATCGCTTGGCCCTTGGTCAAAATTATGCCGCTGACCGAGCCAATGAAACAACTCTTGCTGCTCTATGCGGCCTTGCCGCCAGCCGTAATGACCTATATCTTTGCAGAGCAGTACAAGCAGGATCCGGGACTGGTCTCAGCAATCGTGGTTGCCGGGAACATTGCTTCTTTGGCTTTTATTCCGTTCGCTCTGTATCTGGCTTTTTAAGCCCCCCGGAATTATTGTTTGATATGAAAACCGTACATTGCGGCGCACTGGTATTCCGGAAAGCTTGTTCAAGCTAAGAAACGAACTGTGTCTCAGATCGACCCATTGGAGACAGTCGAGGAGAGTGGAAGCAGACCTTGGCCTGGAACCCTCAAAAATAGAAAGCTGCCATTCGTTATGCCTTGGTGCTGTTCTCGTCTGGAAGGCGGCTATGCAGCGTTTTCGCCATTGGCATCTCGTGGGCATGAGATCTGAGCGGAGTGTTATCGTGTAGACTGGAACATTCCGACGGAATTCAGCATCAGGGGGAAAGAATTGGACAAGATAACAAAATCTCTGCTGGACACATTTGCAGGCCAATTTGAGCTGGAGAAGCTTGACGAACACGTGCAATTCGAACACTTCGCAAACTACGCAATCATCTCCAAACTCAATAGGTCAACATTCGACCTTGATGACATTCACGTTGGCAGCGGTGGCGACTGTGCAATCGACGGGATTTGTCTCGTCGTAAATGGAAAGATTATTACTGACGCGGATGAACTGCGTGAAATTGTTGAGGGGCCTCAACATCTCGATGCTGACGTTATCTTTATCCAGGCAAAAACCACTTCATCATTTAGTGGGTCAGATATTGGATCGTTCATTCATGGAGTAAAGGACTTTCTTTCCGATACGCCAAAACTTGTTCAGAACCGCAAGATAAAAGAGGCAAGGTTTCTGTGGGACGCCGTAATATCAATGTCGTCCTACATGGTGGAGCGCCGCCCTCACTGCAAGCTGTTCTATGTCTGCACGGGAAAATGGATTAGTGACCAAAACCTACAGGCGATCATTGACAGCGGGAAGAAGGAGATCGAATCTACTGGTTTATTCGATGATGTAGTCGTATCGCCCAACGGGGCGAACGAGATTCAGAAGCTATATCACGAGACCAAGAACAAGCTTTCGACCACAATAACGTTCGTAAGCAGAATAACCCTTCCGGATATTGAAGGGGTCAAAGAGGCATACTTGGGGATTGTGCCTTTCCAAGAGTTCATCAAGTTAATACAAGATGAAAACCAAACAATTCACAGCATATTCGATGACAACGTTAGGGATTTCCAAGGGGAAAACTTTGTCAACAGAAAAATAAAGGAAACGCTGCTTCAACGAAAGTTTGACCTCTTTTGCTTACTAAATAATGGTGTAACAGTAGTTGCTTCGTCACTGACCCCAGCCGGAAACCGTTTCACCTTGCGAGACTATCAGGTTGTCAATGGTTGCCAGACTAGCAATGTTCTACACGAATGTCAGGGTATCGACGGGGTCGAGGCTGTTAACGTACCTCTCAGAATCATTGTCACGGAAAGTGACGATATCAAGACAGAGATTACGCTCGCCACAAATAGCCAGACAGAGGTTAGGACGGAACAACTTGAGGCGCTCAGCGTGTTTCAGAAGCGCCTTGAACTTTATTATGCTGCTGAAAAAAACTCTATCACTCTCTTCTACGAACGACGCTCCCAACAGTACAACGCTCTCCCAAGTATAAAGCGGACACAGATTATTACGATTCCGATCCAGATCAAGTCGTTTGCGTCGACGTTCTTGCAGTCTCCGCATTTAGTATCTGGTTACTACGGCACGATCGTAAATCGTTTTAAAGGACAGATATTTGCCGACGATCACAAGTTCTTACCCTATTACGTCAGCGCCCTTTGCTACTTCAGAATTGAGCAGTTTTTTAGAAGCGGCGAATTATCGTCTGACTTTAAGAAAGCACGCTTTCATTTAATGATGGTTGTGAAATTGCTTGCGATGCGCGGTGTGGAGTTACAGCTCAATAGCAATAAAATTGAACAGTTTTGCGAGAGTTTCAAGAAGACTCTTCTTGACGAAAAAGAGGCTCTTGCCCTGTATCTGCAAGCGAGCCAACTCTATGAAAAGTCAGGGCTCGACATGACTAAGAGGCAATACAAGTCCGAATCAGAAACTGAAATGCTTGTGAATGCGGTGATGATGTTCCTAAAGAGCGAGGTGAATCCTTAAGAGGGCGCCAACGCCGATCACATAGCCCAACCCAAGCCGCAAGACTAACCTTTCATTTCAGATTTCGTGACCGTCAGCTTTGCTTGATCTCTGTCTGACCTCCCAAAACCACCTACTGTAGGTTGTGCGCGTGACCGTCGAAACTGAACCCGCTCCGGTCCTTGACCCAAAGCAACTGACCCGTATCGAGTCAGTTCATCGTGGGTTCATGTACCAGCATTTGTACGCAACGGGCTGCCTCCTCACAGCTTATGGGCACGTACTGTCTGTTCGCGTTGAAAGAGACGAAGACATCGAGGTCGTTGTGGAAGGGGCGGTCAACTATATCCAGGTCAAAACGCGATCTAGTCCCCTTGCCTATGGCGACATAGAAGGAGCGCTGGAACGCTTCAAAACCCTCGGCGATGCCCATCGCGCCGGGCAACGCACCGGCGAGGCGCGGTTTGTCTTCGTCTCCAACGCAACTCCGTCGGACGCCCTGCTCCAGAAGCTCAACTCTGTGCCGCTGCCGCCCGATGTTTCGCTTGTTTGGCCGCAAGGTATTCTCGGACCGGCTGTCGATGGCCTCCCGGCGGCATGGCCAGACATACCTGCTGCGGTTGCCTGGTGCACGAAAGCCGCAGAAAAGCTGCCCCTCAGATTCATTGCCTCGGAATCGCTAGTCTGGAAAATCGCCGCGCATGCCACCCTCGCGGCTAGTGGGACAGCCCCTTACCAGGACCACAGTTTTCAGGTCAGCGAACTGCCGACCCTCTTCGAGCAAATTCTTATCCAACTGCAGGAGTTCCCGGAACCACTGCAGCACTATCGCCCGCTGCAAGACGAACCTCCGCTTGAATCCAATGCGCATTTGAGGATTGTCTCCGGATTCTCAGGGGCGGGAAAAACTTCATGGGCTGCGCAATCGGCAGCGCACGCGGCTAATAGCTGCGTCTATTACGATGCGGCCGACACGCCACCCGCCGCACTGGCGTCGGCACTCGTCCGCGAAAGCGCAGCGCAGTTGCGATCGGCAACGTTGCCGTTAGAGCGCGTCCTTGCGCACGGCGCCACGGGACTTCAGTCGCTGCGCGCACTCGACGAAGCTTTGAGTGGTTGGGCACGGCCGCCAATTCTGGTGATCGATAATGCCCACAACCTGCCCGCGGCGGAGCTGCACCAAATCAGCAACGCGACAAAGCATATCCGGCTGGTACTTCTAAGTCATCCTGCTGCGATGATCGCAGAGCTGGAAGCTCTTACCGGGGCAAGCCGTGAGGAACTTAAGGGCTGGTCCGTGGAAGATGTCGCTGCGGAAACGACTGCGCTTGGTTGCCGCGGCCCACTTGCAGTAATGGACCGACTTCGCGCGCTGACGAGCGGTTATCCCCTGTTTGTCCAGGGTGCAGCGCATCTGGCGGCCCTTGAATACGCGGGTGATCTGGACACGTTTTGTTCGTCGCTTGAACACGGCACCCACGGGACCGCAACACCGCAGGAAACAATTTTGGCTCGGGTCTTCGATGCCCTTGAGCAGCCGGTGCGTCAAGCCGCAGGCCTGCTCAGTCTCGCGGATTTTTCTCTCAACCGCATTGAAGCTGCACAATTGCTGCTCGATTGCATGGGCCTTGAGGAGGCGTCAGCGTCCGGAATACTGCGCCAATTGCGGACGCGTGGCCTGCTGCAATTTTCGATGGGGGGGCGCGTTCGACTCCATGATGCGCTACACATATTGGGTATGTCATATTTGCAGTCTCAAGGAACCGAACCCGCTAGGAAAGGGATGGAGTCCCTCCGCAGAATCGTTTTCAAATCACTTACCGAAGAACGAGATGTATCCAGATTAGGGGCGTTCGCACGCTTGCTCGTCTCATTAAATGACCTCGAACCACTCATCGAATTGATCGGTGAGGAGCTTTTTCACGAGCTAGGGGTAATCCCGGAAGTGATTGCTGCCCTGGAGCGCGCTCTCGCCGCGGGCCAATTGACTCCGGAACAACAATTCTGGGCGCATGACGGGCTTATCTTCGCAGCAATGAAGCATGGGGGTGGCCAGGCGGCATCGGAAAAAGCCAAACAATCGCTTGAGGCAATGGAAAGGTTGCGCGCCGAAGGTGCGCTGACGACCCGCCACGAGGCTTCGCTGTGGATGAAACGTATGCTCTACGAGGCGGAGCATCGCAACGCGGAAGGCGTGATGAATGCCCTTGGGAAAGTCCAGGCGGTCATACCGAAGGACAGAGCACATCTTCGAATCGCCAATTACAACGCGGCTCACGCGCTGTTCAAGCTGGGTAAGCACGAGCATGCGGAATCGATCGCGCAGGAGCTTGTCCCGGAATACTACGAGTTGCTTGGAATTGACCCGTCAGACGTTCTGGGTGTGACACAAAGCAAGCTTGCAGAGAAGCTCCGCGAACAAGATGCCGATAGTCAGGACATCAAGCACCTAGCCGATACGCTTGAATTGCTTGCTATGGCGCAGCGGGAGCAAGGGAATCGAAAATCTCTAGCGCGCGTTCACGCAATGCGATTCTATGAACTTGCTATGGCAGTGGATTCCGTGGTTCGAACCGGCCTTGATTTAGTCGATGACTTCGTCTGGATTAACGACTTTGCCGGGGCGCGCCAAGTGATGGAAGATCATGTTCTCCCATATGTGCGGAATTACAAGCTGACCTCGAAATTGCTCGATGCACGCAGTCTGTATGCCATCGTTTTAGGTTATTCCGGGCACTTCGACGAGGCGGAACGGGAAATGCAACGTATTGCTCCGATAATCAGCGATGCCCCGCAAGAAATGCAAGAGCAATTTGCGAGACAGAATGCTCTGATTGCCGAGATGCGCGTCAATGGAGTGCCGCGGCAGCGGCAGTTGCCGGGAGGAAAGCCCGCGTGCGTCTGCTCCAGCAAGAAAGGCCGGGAAGGTGGGACGCAATGACCCGTGACCCTGTGGCTCAGGTCGAAAGTTCAAGAAGTACCACGGCGCGAATTGAGTCCGCGTGGCTTTTCTCTTTCAGCGCATCGATCGCGTCAGATAGCTCGGCGATACCATATCGATTTCATGGAGAGGTACGGCTTATTCGGAAGCTCCAAGTAGTCGTTTGAGGCGATTCTCGCGCCTAAAGTCGCTTATCTGCACTTTGCGGCCGTTGATATATCAGTGCTTCAACTACCGGATTGGCCGACGGGCTGTCGGTGAGTAATCGGTTTGTATGACTGCTCGACAGCAAGCCGTCGTTCAGGGCCGGGCAAATCCATGCCAGCCAATGACAGCAGTCGCTGCGTAGCCGAAGTTAAACCAAAACAAATCGGCGGCGCCGATTGAATGACCGTTATGGAGAACGACCGCACGTTGAGCGGCCGGTTTGGAGAAGAAACCCGAGCGGCAGCTGATGGCCGATCTCGGACAAATCGTATCACTAAAATCCTAAAGACGATGACATTGTGCGTCGCACAATGCGCATCAATTGGGGATTACGGATAGGGGTTTCCCGGTGATCAACTGCAGCTTTCGAACTCAGCCTTTGAGAAGTGCTATCCGGCTTTCCAGTTGCGTCAGCGTTGCCTGCAGGCATTCGACGTCAGCGCAAAAAGAAGACACATCGCGACGGCGGGCAATGGTCGGATTTTCTTCAGTGAAATATTCAGCCAGATTCAGCGCCAGATTGCTGGCCTGTTGTATTTGCCATGTAGCCAGCTGCTTGCCGCCCTCAACTAGGCGCCGTGCAGCGATGTCGCCAACCAGAATGGAAAGGTCGCTTTCAGCATCCCAGCGTAGATTGTGGAAAATAAAGCCCAGAGTCTCCGCCAGTTCAGCCGAGCCGCTAATGTGTGCGGAGGCCATGAGCGAAGTGCGATCAGTCAGCGCGCGCAGGGGTGCATCGGCAGGCAGGGTGATGCAAACAGCAGCAACAGCATTTTTGTCGCCGGGTATGAAAAGCCCGTCGCGGGTGATCTCCAGCGGCAGATTCAGCGCGCCGACTACAAGGCGCGCTGTTTGTCCGGCAAAAGGTTTGAGACGGTCGCGCGGCCAGACTTCAGACGTCAGAAGATGATTGACGAATCCCAGTGTCGCATCGACCAGCATCAGTAATCAACCCAGTTGCTGGATTCCGGCGATAACCCAACCCTTGTTGCCTTCGGCCGGTTTGCTCAGATTCCAGACTTCATTAAACGGAACCGCTGCCGCGCCGGTCTCCTCGCGAATCATGCCGCTAAAGTTTACGCTGGCGATATGGCGGTTGGCTTCGGTCGTGATTTCGAGAAGTTCGGCGTTGAGCGTGACGACATCCGTTTGCTGAGGCGCTGTGCCACGTTCATCCATTTGCATTTTGATTTCAGCAAACAGTTCCGGACTGGTAAATTCGCGAATATCGGCAAGATCCATGGCGTCATTAGCGGCTTGCAAGCGAACGAAATTGAGCTTGGCGACGCGCAGGAAAGCTGTGGTATCGAAGCCTGCGGGCATTTGTTGCGCAAAAGGTTCCGCAGGAGCGGCAGAACCAAACTGGGCGTTCTGAACCGGCTGACCCATGGCTGGATTGCCGGCGCCTGCGTACTGCATCGGATCGTTGGCTTGTCCGGCCGGCGTTTTGCGGCCGAACAATAACTTGAAAACAAAAACGGCTGCGAAGGCCAGCAGGGCAATCATCAGAATGTTGGCCATGCCCTCACCCATACCAAAATGCGAAAGAAGCGCAGCAATGCCAAGGCCGGCAGCAAGACCGGCAATCGGCCCCATCCAGTTACGTTTGGGGGTTGCCGCCGCGGCACCCGCAGGCGCGGTTGGTGTGGCGGGAGCCGCTTGTTGCGTAGGGGCAGGTCTCGGAGAAACGGCCTGGCGTTGCATGCCAAAAGATTTTCCGCCGCCAAAGCGTGCTGCCTCAGCTTCACCTACGCTCAAGCCAAGTGCCAAGATTGCAACAAAAACAGACATCAGAATTTTGTTCATTGGTGATTCCTTCAGAATTTAAAACCACGGTGTAATGCAACAACCCCAAGCGTCAGGTTGAAGTATTCGACTTTCTCCAGACCGGCTTGTTCCATCAATATTTTTAATGCGTCCTGATCCGGATGGACGCGTATTGATTCGGCAAGATAACGATAGCTGGCTTCATCTTTGGTGATGAACTCGCCAATGCGCGGGATGATCTTGAACGAGTAAAAATCATAAACAGGCGCCAGCGGCTTCCACACTTGTGAGAACTCCAGAACCAGAACGCACCCGCCGGGACGCAGCACGCGCTTCATCTCGGCAAGAGCGGCATCCTTGTGGGTCATGTTGCGCAGACCGAAGGCGACGGTAACACAATCAAAATAATCATCAGGGAAGGGCAGTCTCTCGGCGTCACACTGGGCGACCGGGATCATGAACCCCTTGTCACAGAGTCTGTCCCGGCCATTGGTCAGCATGGCGTTGTTGATGTCAGTCAGCCAGACCTGCCCGCTCTTGCCGACCTTGCGCGCAAATGCCAGCGAGAGATCGCCCGTGCCGCCGGCAACATCAAGCACCCGCGAACCTTCGCGAACGCCGCTGCGGGCAATGGTAAATGCCTTCCAAAGCCGGTGCATGCCGCCGGACATGAGGTCATTCATCAGGTCGTAGCGTTGGGCAACCGAAGTGAAGACCTCGGCTACGCGGCGTGCTTTTTCAGCCTCGGCAACCTGTTCAAATCCGAAATGTGTTTTGTCATTCATGCGGCGTACTAAATGGGGTCAGTCGATGAAAATTCAATGCTTGGTACCGCAGGACGACGATGGTTTGCGCGCCGGAGGTGGGCATTCAGCCGGGTCTCGGCTGCCACCTTCAGCGACGAGTTTTTCGAGGTAGGCTTGCCATAACTCATCGTGATGGATACAAAGGGTGTGCAGAACATCCCAGGAGTAGAGGCCACTATCGTGCCCGTCAGAAAAAACCGGCTTGATGGCGTAGTTGCCAACCGGCTCAATACTGAGAATATTAATGTCACGCTTGCCAACTTGCAGAACTTCCTGCCCGACACCGTGACCGCGCGCTTCGGCAGAAGGTGTAAAAACACGCAGGAACTCGAAAGTCAGTTCAAATCTGTCACCGTTATCGAAGGCAAGTTCAAGAATACGTGATTTCTGGTGTAGCTTGATTTCGGTGGGAACGGGAGTGTTGGGGGAGAGACCAGCCATGACTGCTTTCGTGGATAAGCGAACGCGCTATGATAGCGCAAAGTGGGTTAGGCGACCGTATCGTGCCCAGGCTATAGGGAGGGTGAATAATGAACTTCCCGAACGCCTTTTGTCATCAATCTGTAATCCTTTGTTCATAAACTGGGAGCAATAAATTACCGAGAACACCATTTACATGCCTGCCACCATCCTTGTTGTTGAAGATGAGCCATCGATTCAGGAGCTGATTGCGGCCAGCATGCAACATGCCGGACACAAGGTGATGCGAGCAGATACCGCCGAAGATGCCGTGCGTCTGGTGAATGAAATGCTGCCTGACATCGTGCTGCTCGACTGGATGTTGCCCGGCATGAGCGGCATTCAATATGCCCGTCGATTACGCAGCGAGGAACGTACGCGCGATTTGCCCATTATCATGCTCACGGCGCGCAGTGAAGAGCACGACAAGGTGGCCGGTTTGGAGGCAGGCGCCGACGATTACCTGACCAAACCGTTCTCTCCGCGTGAATTGCAGGCTCGCATCAAGGCAGTACTGCGCCGCCGCGCCCCGCAAATGACCGAGGACAGCGTCGATGTTGACGGCCTGCGCGTTGATCCGGTCACCCATCGGGTTTCCGGTAACGGACAGGCACTCGATCTGGGCCCGACAGAGTTTCGTCTGCTGCACTTTTTCATGACGCACGCCGAGCGCGTGTACAGTCGTACCCAGTTGCTCGATCAGGTGTGGGGTGATCACATCTTTGTCGAGGAGCGGACGGTGGATGTTCATATTCGCCGCTTGCGCGCAGCGCTCGAGTTGACCGGGCACGACCGCCTGATCCAGACGGTGCGAGGCAGCGGTTACCGTTTTTCGGCCCAGCCAGAATGACAAGCGCTGGTCGCACGGCGGGCGGCGTGATTTCGTGAGTGAGGTCTGGAGTCGTACGCTTTGGCTGTTGTTCGCCATGGTGTGCCTGATATTCGGGCCGGTCGCCATTGCTTTTGACCTTAAATGGGGCCTGCTCGCGGTTATCGTTTGTCTGTTGTTCATGCTGGGCTGGCACCTGATACATCTCCGGCAGTTGATGGGTTGGCTGGAAGGCCCTCTGAACAATGCGTTACCCAGAGGTCGAGGTGTCTGGGAAATTGCATTCGCCGGACTGCATCGCCGGGTACGTATTCGCCTTGGGCAACAGCAGGCACTTTCTGAAACGCTCAACAGTTTCATGGGGGCGTTTCAGGCCTTGCCGGATGGCGTCATCGCCTTCGATCGACACCGCCGCATAGACTGGATTAACGAGCGGGCAGAAACCCATTTCGCGCTGTCTGCGCTGGTTGATCGCGGGCAGGCGCTGACCAACCTGATCCGTCATCCCGATTTCGTTTCCTATCTTGATAGCAAGAACTACGAAGAGCCATTGATCTTTCGCGGCGGGCGCGTCGAAGACCTGACCCTGATGCTGCAGATCATCCCCTATGGCAAAGATCAGAATCTGATGGTTTCGCGCGATATCAGCCAGATCGAACGCATGGAAACCATGCGTCGCGACTTTATTGCCAATGTGTCACACGAACTGAAAACGCCGCTGACCGTGGTCGCCGGGTTTTCGGAAATGCTTGTCGACGATGGTGCGACGTATGGTGATGCCGAAGCCAAGCATTACCTGACGCTCATCTGCGAACAGACTGTGCGTATGCAGCGCCTGATCGAGGATTTGCTAACCCTGTCAGCGCTGGAGTCGGGCAGTCCGGCATCGAGCGAAGAGCGTGTGGAACTCGAACCGATGCTGCGCAGTATCGTGTCCGATGCCAAGGCTTTGTCGGCGGGGAGGCACGAGATCACCTTGACGATCGACGCGCCATCGGTGCTTGGGGGGTGTGCCAACGAACTGCGCAGCGCTTTCAGCAATCTGGCGGGGAATGCCGTACGTTATACGCCCCCGGGTGGCCGCATCGACCTGAGTTGGCGTGTGCATGAGGGCGGCGGTGAGTTTGTCGTCGCCGATACCGGCATTGGCATACCCGCTCAACACTTGCCTCGCCTGACCGAGCGTTTTTACCGGATAGATCGCAGTCGTTCGCGAGAAACAGGCGGCACCGGTCTGGGGCTGGCCATCGTCAAGCACGTACTGACACGTCATCATGCCACGCTGGACATTGAAAGCGAGCCGGATGTCGGCAGTCGCTTCATCGCCCGCTTTCCGCCGAACTGTCTGCTTAACTGACCTTGGCGTTTGTCACTGCAGCATGAAGGTTTCGAATTCGAGGCGTGACAACTTGCGGTCAAGTATGGCAAGTGCAGTGCCAAGAGTGATCAGAACGGCCAGCGTAAAGCCGTAGCCGTAGAACGCCGCACCCTTCCAGAGCGTCAATCCGGTGAGTACGATATTGAGTGTCAGAAACTCCGCACACAGATACAGAATGATACGGCGCTGGTCGAGATAGAAAAAGACATTGAGCACGGAAAGCAGAACCACCTGCAGGCTGGCACCAATGACCTGAATGTAAAGCAGAGGCAGATAAAGCTCCGAGATGTCGAGTGCCTCAAGCAGCGTGGGGCCGGCAACAAAGGTGACCAGAACAGCCAGTGTCTGGATTTTTCCGATTTCGGCCAAGCCTTGCCGGATCGAATAAACCATTTCGTCGCGCATGGCCTCGATGTATTCCAGCGACCCACCGCTGCGCACGGCGTTGTAGAACTTGTCGTAATACTCGACGAAATCGGTCTCGATACGAACCATGAACACGGCCATGCCCGGAATGATCGAGAGATAGGCGAGAAAGACCGGCAGGTCGTAGATGATCGAGGCGCGAAGCGCGCCAATAATGGGTTCTGAGGTATCAGGGAAAAACCAGAACATGAATTTGTCCGCCCAAATACCAAGGTTATATAGGGTGCCGATGCCAAGCAGGCTTGGATAAAGGGTCTCGGAACGGAAGAAGTCGAATGCGATAAGCGTTTTAGGCCGGAAATCAAATGCGGTAAGTATCCACATGCCGGCGAGCAGGACGCAGTGGCCAAAAACAAAGCCGGCCATCAGACCTTCAAGGCCGTAGGGGCGCAGCAGCAGAGCCAGAGCAACGGTGATTGAGTACCCCAGCGCGAATAACGCGACAATGGCTTGATAGCGTTTCATTCCGGACAGAAAAATCGTGACGACCCAGATAGCGCACATCAGGACAAAACCCGCCAGCATCAGTATCCGGTAGAGCACACTTTGCCCTGGCAAGAGAATAAAAATTCCCAGTGTGCCCAGAATGGAGGCGCTGATAACAACGACCATCAGCAATCCGCTCAGGTTGGGCATGACCAGATCGTCGTTTTTTTCAAACAGGCGATCCGAGACAAAACGGGTGAAGGCCAGTTGGACGCCGCCGGTATAAATCAGACTGCTGGCGATCAGATAAGTTACCGAGGTTTGAAACTGAGTGACTAGAAACGAGGGCGTGACGATCGAGTGGCTAAGCAAGCCGATAATCAGAATGCCGACAATCGACAGTACCCAGGGGCCCGAGCCGATAATGCCGGCAAAGGTATAGGCCTGCAGCAGGCCAACCAGCGTGTCTTTACGCAGCAGCTTTCTGAGTTCAAAACCGATGCCGGCCATCAGCTATCCTTCGCCGCCAGCGCGGTTTCATAAACGCGTCTGTAATGGCCGAACATCAGGTCGTCGGTGTAATAACGTTCGACACGGGCGATGCCGGCCCGGCTGGCAGAGTGCCAGGCGATCGGGTCGGTCAGTAGGCCGATTGCAGCATCAGCCAGCGCCTGGGGATCGGCGATGTTAACCACGGCGCCGGAATGGCCAAATGCCTGATCTTCCTCATCCAGCCCCTCGATGAGTTGGCGGCAGGATCCGACGTCGGTTGATACCGTCGGTACACCGGCCGCATAGCCTTCAAGAATGACCAGCGGCAGGGCCTCACTGATTGAAGACAGGATGGTCAGGCCGATTTTTGGCATCAAATCTTCGACCTTCTGGAAGCCGAGAAATTTCACGCGATCAGCAACGCCAAGGCTTTCGGCCAGGTTTCGACAGTCGTTGGCATAGGCTAAATCCTCATCCTCCGGGCCGGCAATCCAGCCTTTGGCTTCGGGTAACTGGTTAAGCACGCGACGCATGGCACGGATGAAGGTCTTGACATCCTTGATCGGTACCACACGTCCGATCAGGCAAAGTACCGGCGGCGGGTTTTCGGGGCGCAGCTTTCGCAGCGGGGCGAAACGCTGGAGGCTAATGCCGTTCGGAATGTTGAAGGTGCGTTCACTGGCGGCCCCGTCGGCGACCTGACGCAAACGATTATTTTCATACAGCGCAATGATCGGATCAGCGGCGTCATAGCAGAAGCGACCCATCCATTCGAAAAAAGAAATCCACGTCTGGCGGAAATACGAGAGTTCGGTCGGGTCGCGCTGAAAAATATTCCGGTTGTCGCGGATCCACTCGCTTTTGAACAGGTCAATCTTGCGTTCTTTGGTGTAGATACCGTGTTCGGAAAGAATCAGCGGACGCTTATGGGTCTGCTGGAGCAAGGCGCCCAGAAAGCCTGCGTAGCCTGTCGATACGCTGTGATAGGCACGTGCCGGAATCAATTCGTGGGCGATTTTGGCCAGTTGCCAGAGTGGCGCATGCATGATGCGTACGGTCCAGAAATAGTCGACGAAAGACGGGTCCGTACAGTATTTCCGGTAACGCTCGCAAAGCAAATCCCAGGACTGCGTGCCGTACAGAAAGCTTTCCGCCGGTAACTTTCCGCCTGGCATTATTTCCTTGCACATGTTGTGCAAGGCAGCTTTGCCGGCCGGGTCAGCGCAATCCCGTTTGAACATGTCGTGCGCTTTGGCTAGATCACCGCTGACGCCAGCCTCCAATGTCCGTTCGTCAGGTTTGGGAAGCGTCTGGGTGTGGTCAAAATCGTAAAGATAGTGAGCTTCAAGATGTACAACGTTGTCCGGCAGGTCGTATTTTTGCGCACCGTAATCTTCGCGCCGGCTGCCGAGGAACACGATGGCAAATCGCAGTTCCGGGAAAGCGCGGATGATTTGGTTGACCCAGCTCGAAACACCGCCACTGACGTAGGGGAAGGTACCTTCAAGCAGAAGGGCAATGTCAGCCTCTTTGGCTCTCGGGAAATTCATGCTTCATTCCAGTACCGGATAACCGGTTGCAAGCGTGGCAGAGATTGCCAGTCGCCAAGTTCATGCATTAGCCGATGTACAGTGCGGAAGTCACCGAGATCAAAGGCGACTTCAGCTAGATAAGGCAAGATGCGGGTTTTCGGCAGGCCAAGTGCCAGAGCCTGATTGTAGGCGGCATGAGCCAGGTGTGTTTCGCCGAGAGGCTGCAGGAGGCGACCCAAACGGAGATGCAGCCCAGCGTCATCGGGTGAGCCGGCGAGAGAAATTCGGGTGAAATGCAGAGACTGTTGCAGCGCGTGCAAACGTAAATCACCCAGAACAAGCTCCTGATAGACGAGCTCCCAGTAAAGATCGGCCAGTCGCCGTGCCGTTTCTGCCTGCTCAGGGCTTCCCTCTGACGCTTGTGAAAAATTCTGCGCTTCGGTGTGAATGGCGTTGTTGATGTGCTTTTCCTTATTGTCGAGTATGCCGTAGGCCAGCAAACGGATATCTTCCGAGGAGTCGCTCAGTACGTCACGCAGGAGCGGCGAGGCAACGCGCCCGGAAACATTCTGCAGGGCAATCAATGCACGCAACCGTGTGGCGACCGGTGCTTTGGTGTTGGACAGGAAAGAACGCATGCCGGCCTGACGAAAGCCAACACCGGGGCGTTGGTGAACATCAATTTCCGGAAGTTCAATGGCCTCAAAGGCATCGGCGCGATGAATTTGCGGCAACGCATGCAGGAGGAATATGCCACCGATGATGATCAGGATGCCAATGACAGGAATGGCATAACTGGTGCCGAAGATGAGTATTAGAACCGGCAGGCGGGGCTTGGCAAGATGTTTTGGAAGCAAGTTGATCGCGATTGCCGAAACCAGCACGCTGGTTATGCTGTGGGCGAGCAGGAAAAGCAGCAACGCCCCGTCGTCGTTGCTGCCGAGGAGGGCGCTTACCCAAGATGGCGCCTCAAGCATCAGCGCGAAGATCCCGAGCTGCAGGTGAAGCATGTGAGAGATCAAGAAGGCGCTTGATCAGTGCAATCGGTTCCTCTTCGTCCAACTGTGCAATGTGAGGGAATATACCGGCTTCAGACAGCGTCTGTTCGCTCTGCCGGTTCACCCAGTCCTCGATTCGGGTGACATAGCCCTCGGCAGCCGCATTTCCGGCAAGTGGCATCAGGGTGACGAGAACCTTGTGCTGAGCAAATTCGATCAGCCAGCTGACGTCCAACATGCGACGTTGAAGTCGAATTTGCAGCGCCATATCCTCAAAATGAGCGCTTGATTTGAATTCGAGCGCAACAATCACGCTGCAAACCAGCGACTCTTGACGAACGCGCCACAGGCGCTGAAGTTCGGCGGCAAAGTCAGCAGGGCAGTCGGGCAGGGCGGCACGAATCGGTGCGGCAAGCTGCTGTGTGATGAGTCCATCTGTGTAATAACCGAGCAGCAGATTGAGTGTCTGCAGCATCTCATTGTGCAAGGCAAAAAAAGGAACGTGCTCGACCAGCAGCAGCCCAAGTTGTTCTCCGGTAGAGGTGGTGAGCGGTGCGGCAATGATGTAGCGGCTTGGGTTCTCACCGGCCGGGAGTTCATGGGCGACATGTGACAAGTGTCCCGTTTCAAGGGCTCGCCGGATCAGCGGATCATCTGGATTAAACGAAACAGGATCGCTGCTTGCACCAAGCGCTGCGGTGGGTACTGCGTCGATCACACCGGAACTCATTTTATGCAGAGTGGCGCTCTCCAACTGACAGAACTGCGAGAGCAGGCGCAACAGGCCGTCGGCGCCGGGTAGAGAAGTTTCTGTTACGCTGTGCGTGGCATCGTGTGCCTTGATAAGCTCCTGCAAGGTGGCCAGTGCATCGCGCATGGCCATTGGCCGGCCGATCAGGTCCTGTTCAAGCCGGTCATGCGAAAGCCGGAGCAAATAATACTGGTGGGTCAGGTATTCCAAACGCTGGTCAAGATAAAGCTGCATGCCTTCGGCGCGCCGTGCGCGTGACAGCCAGAGACTGGATGATTCGCCGCACAGCATGATGAGAATCAGCCCGCCCAGATAGTTCAGCTTCGGAAATGATCCTGTCAGCCAGCCGGAATAACTGAAGGCCACCCAGGCCAATAACAGGACGGCAGAAGCAAGCAGCCCGGGAAAAGGGCCGTAGCGGAGCGCCAAAATGGTCGGAGCAAGCCACAACCAGGGGAACGCAGATTGTGTCCACAGCGGATCCAGAGGATTGATCCAGATGCCGAGCGCAATGCCAAGCAGCGGCAGCATGACGGCCTCGGCCAGAACTGCCAGTGGGTTCGAGTATGGCCGCAGTAACTGCTTCAATGAAGAGTATTGCACCACGCGCGTTAATCCTGACTGGCGGAAAGTCCTGAGCTAAGCAGGCTGCGCATCAGTTGCTGCGCAACAGCCGACAGTGCGTCACGGCTCCAGCCACTCTTGCCGCCAACGCCATTCCAAAGGGTCTCGCCGCTGTCTACATCGATAATCGAGAGCGCTATCCCCACTGCTGGCTCACCGTCCACGCCGACCTTGTAGCGCCATTCGTCGACACTGCCGGAGAGTGCATAGCGTGCGCCCAGTTCGCGCGCCCAGAGGAGGCCGGCATCCAGTTGCTTGCGATCACCCGGTTCGAACAGCGCATCCTGTTGCAAGGTCGCCGGGTAACGGCGCAGCTTGCTGATACCGAGGCTGCGCATTAGGCCTTCGGCAATGGATTCGGCGCGACTTCCGGCGAGCGGTGTTTCGGTGTTGTTGGCAAACGGCAGCACCACCCACTGAGCTTTGCTGCTCACCGTCGGAGCTTCGCTGCGGTCAAGGGTTGAGCAGGCCGCAAGCAACGTGAGCGTCAGTGCCAAAATGAGTCGTGTGAGGAGTGTAGTCATGTGTTTCTCCAAGGCTGAATCAGTAGTGTAAACGATAGGTGAAGCCGATGACGCGAACCGTGCCATCCGAAGTGGAACCTGCTTTGTCATAGTGAATGCCGAAGTTGAGGTGGTCGCCACCGAAAACGCTGCCAGCGATTCCAGCGCTTACGTCATAACCCGGGCCGCTTGAAGTGTTCCAGGTTCGGGCAACGCTGGCATAAGGACGCCACGCTCTGGTGTATTCGCGTTCGAAACGGGTGTTGGTCGACAAGCGGACGCCGTAGTAACGGAAATCGTTCGGTACGAAGAAGTCGGAAGCAATATCGTCGATTGTCTCGGCGTCGCTGGGAACCAGCGATCGGCGGGTGCCCGGCGGAAATGCAAGCATTTGTGTGTTTTGGAGATTGGCCATGGGAACCTGACTGAAATTATGTGTCGACCAGAATACACTTCCTTCCAGATCGCGCGGCTCGATACGAAAAGCGTGTGCGGCTTCAACCTGCCAGGACTGACCGCTCCCGAGTTTCTTTCCATCTTCCTGAGCGTTGAAGCGATCCCAGCTGCGAGTGAGCGCAAGCTGGTCGCGGGCCGTTGGGCGGTAGCGCAGTGCCAGTGCGGCGGCATCCTTCATGCCGGCCACTCGCAATGTGGTGGACTCAGTCGAAGGGAGTTGGCTGCCGAGCATTAGATTAAACGACATCCGTTCGTTGATGCGCTGCTCATGTTGGAGCATGAGCGGGTGGTAGGCGTCGTAGCTGTTACGCTCCTCGGCGACTAGCGTTGTTTCCCCGTCGGGGTGGCGCCAGTTGGCGCGCAGGCCAGCGACACTTTCATCCGGTGTGTAGCCGATCACCTTGGTGTCGTCGTTATTACGGTCAATACTTCCCAGCGTCAGATCGAGCGACAGGCGAGGTGAAATGGCGAGATGCCACAGCGCTGACTTGTTGCGTTCTTTAACGCTGCCGATATCACCTCCGGTCAGCCCGACACCGATATGATCGGAATGCGCCAAAAGCGCTTCGGTCAGTTGGAGATGCAGGGGGTCATCAAACGGCTGCAGGGTTTGTGTATCAAAGGCATCGCTCTGCGCCAGCCGCACATCATCAACCAAGCGTGCGGCGTTGATGCGGTCGTAGCGGGGCAGCCGTTCTCCATAGCGATCAAGCAGTTGGCCAGCAGCTTCCCGGTCGTTTTCAGCCAGTGCCAGGGAGATTTCGGCCCACAACGGACGTGCCGCCGTTTGCGCATATTGCTGCCACAACCAGCCGCGCTCGGCCTGATACTGACCGGCATCCTGCAACCAGCCAAGCGCCACGTCCTTGCTCGCCGAGGAAAGTTTTTTATCGGCATCGCGATCAAGGCGCAGCAATTCACGCAGCACACTGAGACCTGGGTCGCCCTGACGCTGCGCAATGACCAGACGCGCCCGCGCCGCCCGTCGCAAGTCGCGCGTTTCTGAGGCATCCAGCCCGGACAGCCAGTCTTTGCGTCCGCTTCGCTGGCGCTCCTGGGCAAGCAGGTGCTGGCGCAGCTGCCAGGCCCGATCAACGTCCTGATTTTGCTCGAGGGCATCAGCGTAGTTCATCAGCCATAGAAAATCATTGCGGTGTTCAGCCAGATGAGGGGTGTAATAGCGGCGCAGAGCGATGTCAGGCAGGGAGAGCGCCAGGTACGCCGAGCCTAGGGCGTCATGCAGGGCAGGATTCTCACGCCATCCCCCTTCCCAGGCGGCCAGTGCGCGTCGCAAGCCGACAGGATCACCAATGTCGATCAGCAGCCAGAGCAGTGCCAACTGCGTATCCGGCGCACCGGTTGCCAGTTGCACGGCCGCTTCGAGGTCACGCCGGGCCAGCTCAAGTTTGCCGGTGTTCAAATAATACTGCGCCGACAGAATAAGAAAGTCGGGGTGTTGGCGCATGAGTCGCCTCTGCTTGGCGTCAAGCGAGGCAAACAGCACGCCCATTTCCAGCCAACGTTCGCGGGTGGCGTACAGGCCGAGCGCCTGGGTCAAGTGTTTCGTTTGATGAAAGTTCGACCAGGCCTTGGCCGCAACATGAGCGGCTTCCAACGGGTAATCCAACTGCAGCAACTCGAAAAGCGCGTCAAAGTCATGCACTTCAGCTTCCGGCTGTCCAACGAAGCGCCGGTAAGCGTTAATGGCGGTACTGTCCTTTTGCACGAACTGGGCGATCTCGGCCGTGAGACGCCAGAAAGGAATGTCATTGCCGCTTGCTGTGGCGCCTGCTTGTTCAAGCAAAGCTAGCCCTTCGTCGCCTTGCCCACGCAAAAGTAACAGTGTGGCTACACGAACGGCCCGGGTTGTCGTCAGACCGTCATCCGCAATAAGCTGCCGCCAGTAGCGCAGGGCCAGATCTTCGTCAGCGGCGCGTTCGGCCAGCTGAGCCATGTACTCGAGGGCCCATGGCTGATGGGTCTGGGCATACGTTTTTTCGAGAACGCGCAAGGCACCTGCCGGGTCGCCAAGGCGTTCGTAGATGGCGACCAACTCGCGCAACAATGACTCCTTGCCCGGCTGGCGTGACAACTCGTATTGGATTGCAGCCTGCAACGCGGTATCGTCAAAGAGGCCGGGCGCCAGACGAAGAACGGCTTGCCAGGCGTCGTCGCGTCCCCCGGCACGCGCCAGATAGAGCCAGTTTTCGAGCCCTTGCTGGGGGCGGCCTGTCCATTCCGAGACCTTGGCCAGACGTTCTCTCCAAACCAGATTGTCGGGTGCCTGACGTACGGCCGAGGCAGCGACCTTCCACGCATCTTCAAGCTTGCGGTTGTCCAGAAAAGCTTCAAAACCGAGCGTGTAGATCTTGTCGTCGAAAGGCAGTTGCGGGCCTTTGCCGAGGTTTCGGTCCGGCTCATCGCCGGCCAGTGCGACGCGCCGGATGGTGACGTCGAAACCATCCGCGACGCGTTGTTCACGCTGCCATTGCTCAAGCATCGACAGCCGGAGCAGACGGCGGGCATATTTGTCGGCCAGATCCGGGCGGCGCGCGGCACGGGCAAACTGCACGAGCAGGACCAGTACCTCCATATCATCACTTAGCGCCGGCGTTTTCTGAAATGCCACTTCGGCGAGTTTGAGTGCTTCGGGAATTCGATTGCCGGATTCGAGGGTGCGCATTGCCTCAATAAAGAATCGACGCTGCGCCGCAATAGATTTTCCCCGTTCGCTGGCGATCAGATAGAACTCTGCAGCGGCCAGGTATTCACCGTTTTCCAGTGCTGCGCGCGCGCCTTCGGAAAACCAGTTTTCATCTCGATTGGGGTATTCAGACGCTAACCGGTGGAAGAGTTTCAGGCCGAGTTGCGTGTCGCCGAGGGCCAGCGACTTGCGGGCGATTTCAACCAACATGCTCTCTTCCCAGCGGAGGTCAGCCAGTCTGAACAGTTCGTTGCGCAGGTACTCGCGAAGCGTCTCGCGCTGCGGTGCATCGGGCGGGAGAAGCAGGTAGCGGTGCTCCTCGCTTAGCCACAGCAACCAGGTCGCTTCAAGATACAGGCTGTCGACATTCGAGGCCAGAGCCGGTGCGATGGTTTGCGTAACCTGCGAAAACTGCCCGGCCAGAATCTGGTTGCGAGCCAGCATCAGGCGCAGGCGCGGGTTCTTGGGGTCAGTGCGCAGCAGATTGACGAGATAAGCGTTGGTAATTTCTCCAGGCGGGGCTTGATAAAGGCGATTGACCAGTGTCTGGTGCGGGTAGATACCGACGAGCACCGCCAAAGTCATCGAGCCAAGCAGGATGATCGACCAGGGCGGTGCCAGGCGAGGCCGCTCAGCGGGGGCGGCAGCGAGTATCGATCGTTGCAGTAGCATGGGGGAGCCGGAAGGTCTGGGAGTTTTCGCGGATTCGGTGCGCTGTGATGGGCTTGCCGTTGGCACTGACAGTGCAGTTTCCGGCATCTGAAAGAGCAAACTCGATGGCCTGGTAAGCCTTGAGAGTGAAGTGGATATTGCCGTCGCGGGTGGACCACTCGGTCAGTCGTGCGTTGGCTTCACGCAAATAGGGATATGGCGCGGGATGGGGAGCGAAGCGCAGGAAAACATCCGGACCGGAGAGATGAATATAATTTCCTTCAGCGGCTTTGGTATGACCAGCAACGCCCGACGAGGTTTCGATATCCGGCAGCCCAAGATCCGCTGGCGCATGCAGGGTGCGCAGTTCGCCCTCGCCACGTATTCGCCAGCCCTGCCCTTCACGCGCCAGGACGATGCTATTGAAGTCCTTGGCCTTCCGGATGAATTCGGAGGCGTGGATGATGTTGGGGTGTTGCGCCAGCGACCAGTCGTACACCTTGTAAAGTGCGTTTAATGAGGCTCTCTTGGTTGCCGAATACGTGTGATAGTAGATGTCGATGGGCTTCAGGCGTCTAGGCGTTTCAGTCATCTCAAAAGTTTCGATGACGCGCTCAAAGCCGTAGAAGGGCCCGGTCCATAGGTTGGTATAGACATTCTCGTTCATCATCGGGGCATACGTCTGAAAGACGCCGCCTTTGGTCAGACCCAGCGCTGAAACTGCGGTCAGGGTTGGAAATGCCTTGGAGATGATGGTGTTGCCGCCGTTCATGTTGAGTAGCCCGTCGGCCTCGGCAATCTTCATGGCCGTTGCCTGCGGTTCAGCGTCGCCAGTCCAGAGCATGATCGAGACCGGTTTGCCAGGTGGTGCCAGTCGAGTGCGGATATAGTCAATTGACCCCGTGATTTCACGGGCAAGGTCAAATTTATAGCCCGGAATGTCCAGATGGTAACTTTCATCCTCGAGTTTGCCGCCGGGTTTCTTTTCTGCCAAATCCCATCTGAAGGGGTGGGAGAAGCTGTGACTGGCAATTTCGACATAAGGCAGGGCGAAGGTTCGCCGCGCAAGCGACTCCATTTCTGCCGACAGTTTCGGGTACAGGCCGTACGGTGCAACTTCGCCCTCGATTACTGACATCGTGGTGGGCAGGCGATATTTTTCAATCACGTCATTCAGCAAAACTTTACCGGCAAGAGGCGATCCCGGCATTTCAGCCAGCGAAGGGTAGCCGTCGCCGTCGATGTGAATGAACATCAGACGCCGACCGTTCTCGGTGGTGGTGTCGGGAACGGGCAGCGCCGGTAGCGCCAGCGCCTGTTGCAGGAAGGCAAAGGGATCGATAATCCAGCGGAATTGCTCGGTGCCAGGTATCTGGATGACGGCGAAGGGGTCAAGTACATACCCGCCCCAACGCGTTATCGCGGCTGCGTCATACGAAACGCCCTTGGCGTCGGTAACCTGTAGCAAGGAACGGCCATGATCCTTTGCCAGGTGAAGGGGCACCAGCGCGCGCCGGTCTGCCCGCGGCTGGGCTTCCAGTCCAATAAGCGCAGGATCGTATGCGCCAACACTCAATTTGCCCGTTGCCGTGCCAGTGTCAGCAACTAACCCGAGGTGGCGGGCCGTACCGGCATCGAGTGGAAAACCAAACTGGCCGAAAACGGCCACACGTAACCCGCTGTCGATCTGTCGGCGCAGCCAGTTCGAGAAGGGCTTGCCGCGATTTATATTGCCGCCGGTCCAAAGCACGATGCCGGCATAGCGGCCGGCCAGATTGCCGGTTGGGAGCGGTTGGTTGATGTCATAAAAATCGGCCGCATAGCCCAGGTAGTTTGCGGGCATGGTTGCGAATCGCACCAAAGGGGTTTCGCCAAGCGTCTCGTCGTTTTGAATGCTGTATAGCATCAACAACCGGCGCGGCACCACTTCGCGCTGGCCGATCCCCAGCGTCGCGAGGTCGCTGTCGGTCACCCATGGAACGATGCCCAGTGCCGAGATACGCTCGGCCGTGGCGCGGGTCAGGGCACGGTCTTGTGGCGGAACGTAGTCAATGGCAAGTACAGGGAGACCGTAGAGGTCGCGTACCTTGGTCAATTCGTTTAGTAACCATTCGCGCTCTTCAGCACCGATTTCGACATAGCGCTTTTTCCCGGCATTCCAGCCGCGAAAAAGCGATTCGGCAGCGACCATCTGCACTTTGTCTTTGACCTTTGGTACAACGTCAAATCCCCGGTTCAGAATCAGCTGAATGCCGGGAAAGCGCAGGTGTAGTTTCTCAATAATCGCAACAAGACCGGCCTGCTGGGCATTCTCATCAAATTTCTTGGCCAGGCGATAGGAGTCAAGGGTGTCGAGAAAAAATCCGCGATACCCTTTGTCCCAAAGTGGCGCAACAATTTTGTCGGTGACAAAGTCCGCCCATTCAGGGCGGGACAGGTCAAGCACCACCGAACCCCAGTCAGGATTCTCGGTGAGAATAGTGGCGGGCGGAATAGTCTTGAACCAAGCCCGAGTCGGTTGAGCCTCGCCGATGCCGACGTAGGCATAAAGTTCACTGTACGTCTTGCGATAGGCTTGAGGATCGTAGTTGTGATCTGGATCGACGACGACGATGTCGAAGGCTTTCAATTCATCCAGCGGAGCATTGTCGGCGTAGAAAAAAGCCACAGCCGGTACTGCAGGCGTTGCTGTGGCGGGCGCCAGCCAGAATAAAAGGAGAAGGGCGATAAGCCAGTTTTTCATAAGTGGCCAGATCGTGAAAGCATTGCGTTGCGCGACGGAACGATCAAGGCAGACAGACGGCTTGTCAAAAAAACAATGCATTGTGTCCATAGTGACTGAATACTAACGCAAGATGTGAGCTGGCACTGTGAACAAATTCACGCCAGACCATATCCGGCCAAGCCATTTGAGGCATGTGGCCTGTTCGACAGAATGCCCGGGTTCAGCAGACGACGAAACTGACCCGTTCGTAATCAGGCCCATCGTCGAGGACATGCAGAAGCCGGACTTGCCAGACACCGTCTGTAAATAGCTCAATAACCCGCCCGGGCCGGAACCAGCCCTGTGGCAGTATCAACGATTGTTCGGCTTGCACGGCTGGGACGGCCGGCAGCAGGAAGGCACGCTGATACTTTCCGTCTTCAAAGCCCGAGTGATCGAGTGCGCGGGCGGCGGTGGCGACCGGTATGCCCGGCAGCGTCTTGATGCCGGCTATCAGCCCGCCGCCCTGTTCCTGCATCAGCCACGAAGATTGCGCCAGCATGAAACGATCGCCATCATGCGGGCAAATGGCCAGCAACTGGTTGTGCGCCATCTTCTTGCCAGAAATGCTGCGCATCAGGCGGAAGCCATTGACTGACTGGTTGACTACCTCCCAGTTGTCGACGGTGTAATCAAGTTGCTCCTGGCGAACTTGCAAAACCTGCCGGGGGTCGGCCTGGTGGCGGAAAACGAACAGGCTTTCAAATTCCCGGCGGGAGTAGGCGCGAACATTTTCCGGTTGTTCAAACTCCCTGCCGGAAATGAAAAAATGCATTTCGTCAAAGCCGGTGCACAGCCGGGTGATGCCAGACGTTGCATGGCGACGGAAATTTCTCAGCGCACGCGCCAGCGACCAAGGCCGGGATAGGTGTTCAAGCAGGCGGTTGCATTGACCTGCTGAGCAGTCCTCGCCCAGAGCAAGTTCGGCTGGCGATATTTTCAGCTTCAACTGCTGGCGAATCTGGCTGATTTGCATGGCCAGTCGCGAGGTATCCAGGCAACGCAAATTTTCAGTTTGCAGGCATTCGGCGACAGGGCGCAGGGCGGTGTCCTGCATCAGGTCAACAACTTGCAGCGGCAGCGTTTCTCCCGGGATAGCCGGGTACAGGCTGACCAGTGGTGACCAGTAGGTGGCCCAACGCCTGACCAGAAATTGATCACGAAGCGAAAGGCTGTAGCAGCCGGCAATCTCACACAAGAGGAAGCTGATGTAAGTGGCTGCGCAGTGTGTATTCCGCCCCAAAGAGTCAAGCGCATCAGGAATGTTTAAGGTGGCCACGCCCCACTCTTCGGCGCTGCCGTAGTAGCCATGCAGGTCAAGCAACAACCCCCACGGCAATGCGCGCCGTGCGCGCTGGTGTTCAATCGTGGCCATGCCGGTGTGGTGAATGCAGCGCTGCAGAATCGTCGCTACACGCTGGGCATGGGCAGGGTGGTCTTCATTAATCAAATCATGCTGGGCACAGTGCGCATAGGCCTTGGCCGTTTTCAACCAGAGCGTGACGACCTTCTGAAAAACAGCCTCTTCAATGTCGCTGAGCGGGAGTGCTTTGTTCAGGTAACGCTTGGCAAGTTCTTCGGCAATAAAGGCGGTCGCCACACGGGCGTGTTCAAGCAGCCGGAAATAAGTTTCTCCGTCAGGCGGCGCAGCCAGCAGGCTGTCAAGCAAGCGGTTGAGATCGACTTCTGCCTGCTGCGGGTTGACCAGAGGAATGCGCGCAATGATCTCGCAGCCGGTTTGCAGATCAGGAATCGCAAAAGTCATGGGCGACGAGGCGTTCATGTGTGTACCGGCGTGACGGTCGGTAGCAGTTCGCTACCGCTTGAGATGCAGAACTCACAATTGTCAGAGTGCTCGGCCATTGTTGTAAACCCGGAAAAAATGCTGCGTAGCAGGATGTCAATACGTCCATCCTCATCCAAAGTAACCTCAATGTGGCCTGTTTACAAGGAACTATGTCACAGATTCACCAAATAAAAGGGTGCTGAGGTGGACAAGGGCTGCTTACAGCAGAACCCGCTCAATGCCGCCCGCGTTGGCGTTATTCAGGTAGTTTTCCATCCAGTTTTCACCGAGCAGGTTTCTGGCCATTTCCACTACGACGTAATCTGCTTGAGTGCCCGCATCATCGTTATAGCGCGACAGGCCTTGCAGGCAGGAGGGGCAGGACGTCAAGAGCTTCACCTTGCCGTTGAAACCATCGGCCCGGAGTTTGTCGGCGCCCTTTTCAATTTCTTCCTGCTTGCGGAAGCGTACCTGAGTCGATATGTCCGGGCGCGTCACAGCCAGCGTACCGGATTCACCGCAGCAGCGATCCGAAAGCTCAACCGGTTGGCCCATCAGCGCGTTGGTGACTTTGATTCCAGACATCGTCTTCATCGGCGCGTGACAAGGCTCGTGGTACATGTAGCGGGTGCCGCTGACCCCGTCGAGTTTGACGCCTTTCTCAAATAGGTACTCGTGAATATCAAGCAGGCGACAACCCGGGAATATCTTGTCGAACTGATACTTCAACAGTTGATCCATACAGGTGCCGCAGGAAACGATCACCGTGTTGATGTCGAGATAGTTCAGCGTATTGGCGACGCGATGAAAGAGGACGCGGTTGTCGGTGGTGATCTTCTGCCCCTGAGCGGATTCGCCAGCCGCGATTTGCGGGTAGCCGCAGCAGAGGTAGCCGGGTGGCAAGACTGTTTGTGCGCCAATTTCGTAAAGCATGGCCTGTGTGGCCAGACCAACCTGCGAAAACAGGCGTTCGGAGCCGCAGCCAGGAAAATAAAAAACGGCATCACCATCGTAATTTGCGGCACTGACCTTACGCGGGTCGCGGATGACGGGGACGATCTTTTCGTCTTCGATATCGAGCAGGGCGCGCGAAGTCCGTTTGGGCAGTCCACCAGGCATCGGCTTGTTGATGAAGTGGATTATTTGCGAGCGTAGCGTCGGCGGCCCTAGTGTGGCCGGCGGTTGTTTGACCTGCTGCTGAATCAGGCCAAAGGACTTGGCCAGCTTGTGTGCCATGCGCTGCCCGGCATAACTCCAGTCGATCATGAACTTGCGTACCAGGCGGATCGTCGCCGGATCCTTCATGGTCAGAAAGGCCATCGCCGCGGCCTTGGCCGGAACAAATTTCTTCTTGCCCTGCTCGCGCAGAAAGTTGCGCATGCGAATCGAAACGTCACCGAAATCGATATCAACCGGGCACGGACTGGCGCATTTATGACATATGGTGCAGTGATCTGCGACATCGTTGAACTCGTCGAAGTGCATCAGCGAAATGCCGCGCCGCGTCTGTTCTTCGTAGAGAAAGGCCTCGATCAGCAGCGAGGTGGCGAGAATCTTGTTGCGCGGCGAGTAGAGCAGGTTGGCGCGTGGTACATGAGTCGAGCAGACCGGCTTGCATTTGCCGCAGCGCAGACAGTCCTTGATCATCGTCGAGATGTCGCCGATTTCGGACTGCTCCATGATCAGCGATTCCGTGCCGAGCAGTGAAAACGATGGCGTGTAGGCTTTGGCCAGATCACCCCCGGCAAGCAGTTTGCCTTTGTTGAAATGCCCTTGCGGATCGATTCTTTGCTTGTAGGTGCGGAAGGGAGCAATCTCAGTCTCGGTGAGGAATTCCAGCTTGGTAATCCCGATGCCGTGTTCGCCGGAAATGACGCCATCGAGCGAACGCGCCAAGGCCATGATGCGCGCTACCGCCACGTTGGCCGTTTGCAGCATCGCGTAGTTGTCTGAGTTGACCGGAATGTTGGTGTGCACGTTGCCGTCACCTGCGTGCATGTGCAAAGCCACAAAAACCCGGCCACGGAGCGTTTCTTTTTGAATTTCCTCAATCCGTTCGAGAACGGGACGGAAAACGCTGCCGTCGAAAATAGCTTCGAGCTGTGGCCTCAACTCGGACTTCCATGACACACGCACCGAGTAGTCCTGCAGCCGGTGGAATAGCACCGGGTCGGCCGCTTTGTTGGTGAGTGTGCCGGCCTTGATGTTAAACAGGCTGAACTGACCTTCGGCCTGCGTCAAAGGCAGGTCGAGATGGTCCAGCAGCCACTGCCAGCGTGTGCGAACACTATCAACAGCCTCGAGAGCTGCCTGCCGCTGGTCACCAATCAACAGTGCATTATCAAGATTGGCATCGCCACGATAAAGAGGTAGCTCGCCCTGCAGAAACTCAGCCAGGTTGTCGCACAGCGTCAGTTTGTTCTGTGTCGACAGTTCGATATTGATGCGCTCGATGCCATCGCAGTAGTCGCCCATGCGCGGTAGCGGAATGACTACGTCTTCATTGAGCTTGAAGGCGTTGGTGTGACGGGAAATAGCGGCGGTGCGTGATCGATCGAGCCAGAACTTGCGACGCGTGTCAGCATCAACAGCGATGAAACCCTCGGCCGAACGCAGGTTGCACAGGCGAACAACATCCGAAGCGGCCGCCATGACCGCATTTTCGTCGTGCCCGACAATGTCACCGATGAGTACCATCTTCGGCCGGCCGCTGGTGCTTTGTCGTCCCTTGGCCTTGGTCGCATAGCCCACTGCACGCACATACCGTTCGTCCATATGCTCCAGACCGGCCAGTAAAACATTGGACTGATGACCGGCGCCACCCGCTTTGAAGTAATCGGTGATCTCGACAATGGCCGGTACAGCTTCACGCACCTGACCGAAAAACTCCAGGCAGACGGTGCGCGTGTGCGGTGGCATCTTGTGTAGAATCCAGCGGGCGGCAACGATCAGACCGTCAGTGCCTTCTTTCTGGATGCCGGGCAGGCCGGAAAGAAACTTGTCGGTGACATCCTTGCCCAGCCCGGCCTTGCGAAATGTGTGACCGGGGATTTCAAGCAGTTCGGGGTCGCCAAAAGCGGTCGTACCGTCCTTACGAAAACGCCGGATCTCAAAGCGTGCAACCGCCTGTTCATGGATCTTGCCGAAGTTGTGGTTGAGGCGCGTCACTTCCATGATATGGCCGTCTGGATCGACCATTTTCCACCACGCCAGATTGTCGAGCGCGGTTCCCCACAGCACCGCTTTTTTGCCGCCGGCGTTCATGGCGATGTTGCCGCCGATGCATGAAGCGCTGGCGGAGGTTGGATCGACCGCAAAAACGCGGCCAGCGGTACTGGCGGCTTCGGATACGCGTTCGGTGACAACGCCTGCACCTGTGCGAATGGTGGCGTAGGGCTGGTTGCAGCCGGGTAACACTCTCTCCTCAACCGGGCCGATGTCGATCAGCTTTTCAGTATTGATGACGACCGAGAGTGGCGTCAGCGGGACGGCGCTGCCGGTGTAGCCGGTGCCGCCGCCGCGCGGGATGATGGTCAATCCCAATTCGATGCAACAGCGCACCAACGGCGCCATCTCTTCTTCGTTATCCGGATAAAGAACAACAAAGGGGTATTCGACACGCCAGTCTGTGGCGTCAGTGACGTGCGATACCCGTGCCAGGCCGTCAAAAGCAATGTTGTCACGCCGGGTGTGCCGGATTAGCGTTTTCAACACCCGCTTGCGCAAGGCGGCGGTGTCCGTGAAATGGCGCTCAAACGCATTGACCGCCGTTTGCGCCGCGTCATACAGGCTGAGAACCTTGTCGTTGCCTTGCCGGCGCTTATCGATCTCGTTCAGGCGGTGGCGCAGTGCCTGAACCAGCGCTTCGCGCCGCTGCCGGTTGGCCAGAAGGTCATCTTCCAGATAGGGATTGCGCTGAACGACCCAGATGTCACCCAGAACCTCATAGAGCATTCGTGCCGAACGTCCGGTCACGCGCTGGCTGCGCAGCTCGTCGAGAATAGCCCAGTTCTCTGCACCGAGCAGGCGAATAACAATTTCTCGGTCGGAGAAGGAAGTGTAGTTGTACGGGATTTCGCGCAGACGGGCGCTCATGGCATTTCAGACCGGGCTAAAGCCTGAATTCTATCAGTACGGCAGTCCCTTAGGCCAAAGTTGGCAGGCCGTGCCGTGCCGTTCTGCCTGTTTGTCATTCATTATGGGTAATATCCGGCACATAACCCGCCTGTCACTTTCTGCAAAGCGATGCCCAAAGTATTCAATACCGACGTGGCAATGGAGTGTCCGGGGTCTGCGATACTGCTAGAATCGTCGCTTTCCAAGCAGACACCGAGTGGCCATGCACCCCGATTACCTCGAAAAGATTCTCAACGCGCAGGTCTACGATGTTGCCGTAGAAACGCCGCTTGATTACGCACCCAACCTGTCGGCGCGCATCGGTAACACCATCCTGTTCAAGCGCGAGGACATGCAGCCGGTGTTTTCCTTCAAATTGCGCGGGGCATATAACAAGATTGCCCAGCTTTCAGCCGAGCGTTTGAAGCGCGGCGTAATCTGCGCGTCGGCCGGCAACCATGCGCAAGGTGTGGCGCTTTCGGCGGCCAGGATCGGTTGCCGGGCGGTGATCGTCATGCCGACGACAACGCCGACCATTAAGATACAGGCCGTCAAGGCGCGCGGCGGCGAAGTTGTGCTGGTGGGTGATTCCTACGACGAAGCCTATGCACATGCACTGGAGCTGGAAAAAGCCGAAAAACTGACTTTCGTCCATCCCTTTGACGACCCGGAGGTGATTGCCGGGCAAGGTACGATTGGCATGGAAATTCTGCGCCAGCATCCAAAACCGATTCATGCGGTGTTCTGCTGTGTCGGCGGCGGCGGGCTGATTTCCGGCGTAGCGGCCTACATCAAGCGTTTGCGTCCGGAGACCAAAATCATCGGTGTCGAGGCGGTCGATGCCGACGCCATGACGCAATCGCTCAAGGCCGGCAAGCGCATTCGCCTGAAACAGGTCGGCTTGTTTGCCGACGGTGCGGCGGTGAAATATGTCGGAGAGGAAACCTTTCGTCTGTGCCAGCAATACGTTGATGAGATGGTACTGGTTGATACCGATGCCATCTGTGCCGCGATCAAAGATGTTTTTGAAGACACGCGTGCTGTTCTGGAGCCCGCCGGGGCGCTGGCGGTCGCCGGTGCCAAAGCCTATGCCGCGCAGCACAAGCTCCAGGATAAAACGCTGGTGGCCATTGCCTCAGGCGCCAACCTTAATTTTGACCGTCTGCGTTTTGTCGCCGAACGTGCCGAAGTCGGTGAGCAGCGCGAGGCGGTATTGGCCGTGACCTTGCCTGAGCAGCCCGGTGCTTACCGGAAATTTCTTGCTTTGATCGGTGCGCGCAATATTACCGAATTCAACTACCGCTTCAACGATCAGAAAGACGCCCACGTTTTTGTCGGCGTTCAGGTGGCTTCGCGTAACGAGTCGTTGAAACTGGTCGAAAATTTGCGCAAGCACGGCTATGCCACGCTCGATCTGACCGATGATGAAATGGCCAAGGGCCATATCCGGCATCTGGTCGGCGGCCATTCTTCGAATCTCGAGCATGAACTCCTTTACCGCTTCGAATTCCCGGAGCGACCGGGCGCCCTGATGAATTTTCTGGATAAAATGAGTGCCGGCTGGAATATCAGCCTGTTCCATTACCGTAATCACGGCGCAGATTATGGCCGTGTGCTGGTAGGCATGCAGGTGCCGGCCGGTGAAATGGGTGAGTTCAGAACCTTTTTGAAGGCGCTGGGTTACGCGCATTGGAACGAAACCGACAATCCCGCGTACAAACTCTTTCTGGCCTAAATGCAAAACCGAGGAGACACCATGAAAATCGCCAACAACGTCACCGACCTGATCGGCAATACCCCGCTGGTTAAACTCAACCGCCTGACCGCCGGCATCAACGGGACCGTGGCGGTCAAGCTGGAGTTTTTCAATCCGGCCCACAGTGTCAAGGATCGTATTGCCGTGGCCATGATTGATGCAGCGCAAGCCGCAGGCAAGATTGTAGCGGACACGATCATTCTGGAGCCCACCTCGGGCAATACCGGAATTGGCCTGGCCATGGTCTGCGCGGCGCGGGGCATCAAATGCTGCTTTGTCATGCCGGAAACAATGAGCCGAGAGCGCCGCCTGCTGCTTAAGGCCTACGGCGCTGAACTGGTATTGACGCCAGGGCCGGACGGCATGGGTGGCGCGATCCGACGTGCCGAGGAAATGGCGGCGAGTGACACGCGCTATTTCATTCCGCAGCAGTTTGAAAACCCGGCCAATCCGGAAATTCACCGTGTGACCACTGCCGAAGAGATCTGGCGGGATACCGATGGACAGGTCGATATTCTGATTTCCGGGGTAGGTACGGGCGGCACGATTACCGGCGTCGGTGAAGTGCTCAAGGCGAAAAAACCAGCCGTACAGATTGTCGCGGTTGAGCCTGATGCTTCACCGGTTCTTTCCGGCGGAGAGAAAGGCCCGCACCCGATTCAAGGGATTGGCGCTGGCTTTATACCGGGCGTACTCAACGTCAAAGTGTACGATGAAGTGGTGCGCGTTAAGGCGGATGATGCGTTCGCCATCGCCCGGCGCATGGCGACGGAAGAAGGTTTACTCGTTGGCATCTCCTCCGGTGCCGCCGTATGGGCGGCGCTCAAGGTGGCCTCACGCCCGGAGAATGAGGGCAAGCTGACGGTGGTGATCATCCCGTCGTTTGGCGAGCGCTATTTGTCGACTGCGTTATATTCCCACCTGGACGTTTGAGCAGGCGACGCAAGCAAGCGCTTTCAGCACGGTGATCACAAAAACACAGAGTGCACGAAGCGCGCAGCGTTTTTATTTTCAGGTATTTCCCGTGTGCTCTGTGCCTCTGTGTTGAAGGAGTTTTGATTGGTATTTGATTTCGACACCTTGATCGATCGTCGTGGCGGCGATTCGCTCAAGTGGAACAGGTATGCCGGGCGCGATGTGCTGCCGTTGTGGGTCGCGGACATGGATTTTTCCGCGCCACCGGCGGTACTGGCTGCGCTGCATCAGCGTGTAAACCACAGCGTGTTCGGGTATTCCGAACCGTGGCCGGCACTGGTCGATAGCGTACTGGGACACTTGCAGCGCGAGTATGCTTGGCGCGTCGAACCGGAATGGCTGGTCTGGCTGCCAGGACTGGTCAGCGGAATTAACGTGGCCTGCCGTGCGGTAAACGGTAGTGTGCTTACGGCAACGCCGGTCTATCCACCTTTCCTTTCCGCGCCGCGACTCGCCGGGCGGGAACTCGTGACGGCCGCGCTGTGCTTATCTGATGGGCACTGGGGCTGGGATTTCGAGGCAATAGAGGCGGCACTAAAACCGGATACCCGGTTGCTGTTGCTTTGTCACCCGCACAATCCTGTCGGGCGGGCGTGGCATGCGGCCGAGTTGACCGAACTGGCGGACTTCTGCCAGCACCACGACCTCATCGTATGTTCCGACGAGATTCATTGCGGCCTGCTGCTTGATGCCGACCGTCAGCACATCCCGCTGGCCAGTCTCAACGACGACATTGCGCAGCGTTGTATTACCCTGATGGCACCGTCAAAAACTTACAACATTCCCGGACTCGGCTGCGCGTTTGCGGTGATCTCCGATCCGACATTGCGTCGCCGTTATCGGGGGGCAATGCACGGCATTGTGCCGGAAGTTAACGTTCTTGGTCTGGCTGCGGCAGAAGCGGCCTATCGTGATTGTGATGATTGGCACCGGGCGTTGATTGCTTACTTGCGTGCAAATCGCGATCAGGTCGAAGCCGCCGTTGCCGCCATGCCCGGCCTGACCATGACGCATGTGGAAGCGACTTATCTGGCCTGGATTGATGCGCGTGAGTTGGATGTTGCCGATCCGGTAGGTTTTTTTGAAGCGGCCGGTGTCGGGCTGTCCAACGGCGTTGATTTTGGTTTGCCAGGTTGGGTGAGGCTCAACTTTGGATGTTCGCTCCAAACAATTGATTCTGCTATTGAAAGACTGAAAACAGCCTGTTCCAATGTGGTCGCATGAGCTATGGTGAACACATTGTTAATGTTTCAGACGACGGTCGCCGTTCGAAGACTTAAATGAAATTCTTGCTGCAGCTACGTTCTAATCGGCTTTACCGGCGGTCCATTCTGGCTGTGGTCGGTCTGCTGTGTCTGCTGCTGACCTATCAGGCGTTCCTGGAGGGTGAGCACCAACCCTTTGTTCTGCTGCTCGGTATTCTGGCGACGTTTTTGCTGCTGCTTTACCTGCACGGGATGCTGGCGGGTTACGAAGACGAACTGGAGCAACTGCGTTCCACCGAGCTGCGTGATCTCATCATGCGGGCACAGGAAAGCGAAAATCGTTTTCGCGGTGTGCTGTCGGCTATCGCGGAGGGTCTGGCGATCATTTCTGCGGACTGGGTCTGGCTCTATGCCAATCCGGTGGCCGAGGAGATTCTTGGTCAGCCGCTTGGTACGCTAGCCGGGCGGACCCCGCTGGATATCAAAATTGACCGTTTGCGGCCGGATGGAAGTATTTGTCCTCCGGAGGAGTATTCAACACGCCGCGTGCTGACAGACGGAAAGCCTGTTTTGGATTTCGAAGTAGGTTTCCGCTACGCTGACGGAAGCACTCGCTGGTGCAGAACCAACTGTTCACCGCTCGGGTTTGATGCCGAAGGCAAGGCGACAGGCGCGGTCATTACCTATTACGACATTACCGCACGCCGGCACACGGAAGCCCAGCTCAGGCTGGCGCAGGCGGCCATCAAGGGCAGTAACGAGGCCATCTTGCTGGCCGGTGTCGGGCAACAAATCGCGTCCGTGAATCCGGCCTTTGAAGCGCTGACTGGCTATTCGTCGGAGGAGGTGCTGGGTAAGAACGCCAGTCTGCTCGATTCAGATGTGCAGGGTGAATGCATTGGTGAATTGCCGCTGCAGGCGCTGGCCGAAGACGGTCACTGGCAGGGCAAGATCATGTTGCGCTGCAAGAGCGGTGAGCTATGCCCGGTGTGGTTGGGTGTTTCGGTGGTAAAGGAAGAAGGCCGTATTGACGAGCATTACATCTACATCTTCTCGGACATGACCGAGCGCATGGCGGTGCAGCGCAGTATCGAATTTCTGGCGCATCACGACCCGCTGACCGGGCTGCCCAATCGCCTGTTGCTGCGCGACCGTATGGAACAGGCTGTGGCGCTGGCCGCTCGCATGCAGACGTGTGTCGCATTGATGTTTCTGGATCTTGATCGTTTCAAGACCATCAACGATTCGCTCGGTCATCCGGTAGGTGACGCACTGCTCAAAGAAGTGGTCGAGCGGCTGAAGGGCTGTGTGCGCGATTCAGATACCATCAGCCGGCAGGGGGGTGATGAGTTTGTCATATTGCTTAACGATGTGCGCGATAGCGAAGCGGTTTCGCGTGTGGCCGACAAAATTCATCAGCGCATGGCTGACCCTGTGCTGCTTGGAAAGCATTCACTCAACACGACTTTCTCAATTGGCATTGCGTTGTATCCCAATGATGGTCTGGACTTCGATAGTCTGATGCAAAAGGCCGATACGGCGATGTACCACGCCAAAGAAGCCGGCCGTAATGGATACCGCTTTTTTACCGAGCAGATGAACCTGCTGGTTGTTGAGCACATGACGATGGAAACCCAGCTGCGCCAGGCGCTGGAGAACAAGGAATTTGTATTGCATTACCAGCCGCAACTGGATTTGCACGATGGCAGCATCATTGGCGTCGAAGCATTGATCCGCTGGAACAGTCCGGAAAACGGCATGGTTTCTCCCGCACGTTTCATACCGGTGGCCGAAGATTGCGGGCTGATCGTGCCGATTGGTGCCTGGGTGTTGAACGAAGCCTGTCATCAGGCCAAAGCCTGGCAAGATGCCGGGTTGCCTCCCTTTGTCGTTGCAGTGAATCTCTCTGCTGTGCAATTCAGGCGTCAGGATCTGGTAACCACCGTGATTAATGCATTGGTGCTGTCGGATCTTGATTCTCAATGGCTTGAGCTTGAACTGACTGAATCCATCCTGATTCAGGATGCCGAAGCCACGCTGGATGCGGTGCGGCGGTTGAAAGCGCTTGGCGTCATGCTGTCGGTCGATGATTTTGGAACGGGTTATTCAAGTTTGGCCTATCTGAAGCGTTTTGCTGTCGATAAGCTGAAGATTGACCAATCTTTCGTGCGCGATCTGGTCAGCGATCCGGATGATGCCGCCATCGTGCGTGCCATCATCCAGATGGCGCATAGCCTGAAACTCAAGACCATTGCTGAGGGGGTTGAAACCGAAGAGCTATCCAATCTGCTGCGCGTATTCCATTGCGATGAAATCCAAGGGTACTGGTTCGCCCGTCCGATGCCGGCAGATCAACTGGAAGCCTTTGTGCGCAGCCATCTGGCGAAATCAAATTAACCACGGAGAACACCAAGAAAAACGGAAGCGCGTAAATTTTCGCACCCCTCCAATTGGGTGATCCGTTGTTTTAACTCAAGTTCGTGTCTTTACGCCGTGTTATCCGAGTTCGAATTGTTTTTCGAGTGCTAATTTTGTCTGTACACACCGGCTTCGGTAACCATCACATCAAGCCGTATATCGTGCGGCTCAGGGCGGATTGAATCCACACGGGACAATTCAAAACCAACGCCAATGCTGAGCGGGGCGGGATTCAGCGTGGCCAGTGTGCGGTCAAAAAAGCCGCCGCCATAACCAATGCGGAAGCCTTGGGCATCAAAGGCATTGACGGGGATCAGCAGTGCCTGTGGCAGCAGAAATTCACCATCAGCCGGCGCGGGGATGCCATAACGGTCAGGAATCAACGGGGTCGCGGGAGTCCACGCGCGGAATGAAAGCGCTGTGCCGGATTCAGCAACAACGGGTAGCAGTGCCGAAAATCCGGGGTCGCCTGAGGCCAGCCAGGATGACATCAGCGGGCGTAGATCGGGTTCGTTCTTTACCGGCCAGCAAAAGCCAACGCGCATTCCCGCCAGTTGTGGAAAATATTTTTTCAGATGCGTGCAGATCGTCGCTGAAAGGCGCGCGCACGTATCTGACGACAGAGCCAGGCGTTGTTCGACAAGTCGCTGGCGTAATTCGCGGCGGTAGCTTTCTGGCGTCAAGCCGGTGTTCATGTGGTATGCTGAAACTCAGTGTTTACGGGTTCCCCAGCTTATCATGAAGTTTTCCATTACTGTTTTTATCCTCTCGCTCTCCTGCCTGATGGCCCATGCGGCCACCGGGGGGGTGTCTTCCGACGAGCGCTTTCTGGCGGCGCGCGATGCGGCGCGCAACGGCGACCGCACCAAGCTGGATCGCATTGCGCCAGAATTACAAGGTTACGAGCTGGAAGCCTACGTTGATTATTGGCGGCTTCTGCTTGATTTGAGTGACGCTGATCCGGCGGCTGTCAAAGCATTCCTCGTGCGCCACGATAAAAGTTATATCGCCGAGAAGCTGCGTAGCGACTGGCTCAAACAGTTGGGCAAGAAACAGCAGTGGGCAGAGTTTGATGCCGAGTACCCGTTGCTGGTGCAGCCCGACCAGGAATTGTCCTGTTATGCCTTGCAAAGCCGGCGCGTGCGTGGCGATGCGACCATGCTCGACGAGGCTATGCCGCTGTGGGTGAATCTGATCGAGCCGAACGAGGCCTGCTATCCGGTTCTCGAAGCCTTGATTCTGGAAAAGCGTGTGCTTGCCGATGAGGTTTGGGCGCGCATCCGCCGCCAGTTTGAAGCGAACAAGCTAGCCGCCGCGCGCTACAGCATGAACTACCTGCCGCCCAGCCAGACGCCGGGCGCCAAGGTGGCGCTGGCGGTAAGCGATACACCGATGCCGTGGCTGGTCAAGTTACCGACAGGCAGTGCCGGCAGCCGGATGAATCGCGAATTGGCCGCGCTGGCCATTAGCCGTATTGCGCGCTCCGACCCGCGTATGGCCGCCGAGCAACTGAGCAAGATCGAAAGCCGTCTGCAAGCGAGTGAAAAAGGCTGGGCATGGGGACAGATTGGCTGGCAGGCCGCGCAACGGCATCTGCCCGAGGCGCTCGAGTGGTATCGCAAAGCCGGCGAAGCCCCGCTTTCCGACGAGGTCGCGCAGTGGAAAGTGCGCGCTGCGCTACGTGCCCAGGATTGGGGGATGGTACGTTCGACCATTGAAAAAATGCCGCCTGCGCTGGCCGAGCAACCGGCCTGGGTGTACTGGCTGGGACGTGCCTACCGATCGGGTGGTCGTGTTGAAGATGCCAATGCCCTGTTTGCGAAAATTGCCGGACAGCCGAATTTTTACAGCAATCTGGCGGATGAGGAGATGGGGCGATCCATTGTGGCGCCGCCCAAGGCCACACCCCCTACGCGTGAAGAAATTGCCGCGCTGATGGCCAGCAGTGGCGTGCAGCGCACTTTGGCGCTGTTCCGGCTGAGTATGCGTACCGAAGGCGTCAGGGAATGGAACTGGGTGTTGCGCGGCATGAGTGATCGGGACTTGCTGGCGGCGTCGGATATTGCACAGCGCGCCGGGATCTATGATCGCGCCATCGCTGCAGCGGTGCGTACAAAGAACGAGCACGACTATTCCTTGCGTTATTTATCGCCGTACAGCGATCAGATACGCCCGGCGGCGAAGAACCAATCGTTGGATGATGCCTGGGTCTATGGGCTGATGCGTCAGGAGAGTCGCTTCGTGACCAACGCCAAATCGACGGTGGGCGCTTCCGGCCTGATGCAGTTGATGCCGGCAACGGCCAAGTGGGTGGCAAATAAAATTGGGCTCAAGAATTTTCATCAGGGACAGGTGAACGACACCGAAATCAATGTGCTGCTTGGCACCAGCTACATGCGGATGGTGATGGAAAGTCTGGATAATCATCCGGTACTGGCTTCTGCCGCCTACAACGCCGGCCCCGGACGTGCCCGCAAATGGCGTGCAGACATTCCGCTGGAAGGTGCGGTCTATGCCGAGACCATTCCTTTCAACGAAACACGGGATTACGTCAAAGCCGTGATGAGCAACTCGGTCTATTACTCCACCTTGTTTGATGGCAAACCTCAATCGATCAAGAGCCGCCTCGGCGTTGTCGGACCGCGTCCGACGGGTACGCCCAAGGGCGAAGAATTGCCGTAAAATTCGCACTTCGATACTCAATTTATCGTCAGGTTGCCATGGAACTCAAGAAGGTGCTATTGATCGGCGGAAGTGGTTTCGTCGGTGGCTGGATCGCCAGCCGGCTTTCTGAACGCGGCATTCGCGTCATCATCCCGACGCGCCATCGGGATAACGCCAAGCAGCTGATTCTGCTGCCGACAGTCGATATGATGGATGCCGATGTGCATGACCCGAAAGCACTGGCTTCGCTGATGCAGGGTGTGGATGCGGTAATCAATCTGGTCGGCATTCTGCACGATAGCGATTCCGCCAAGCCTTACGGCAAGCGCTTTGCCGCCGCCCATGTCGAATTGCCCAAGAAAATCATTACGGCTATGAAGCAGTCCGGGGTGCGCCGCTTGTTACATATGAGTGCACTCAAGGCCACTGCCGATGCGCCGTCGGCCTATTTGCGTTCCAAGGCGGCAGGTGAAGCCGTGGTGCTCAGTGCGGCGCAGGAACTGGATGTCACCGTGTTCCGTCCCTCGGTCATTTTTGGCGCTGGCGATTCTTTCCTGACGACTTTTTCCGCCTTGCTCAAACTCTCCCCACTGTTCCCGCTTGCCGGTGCTGCGGCTCGTTTTCAGCCGGTGTATGTGGGCGATGTGGCCGATTCGTTTGCAGGGTCTCTGACAGACGTTGCGACCTTTGGCCAGACCTACGAATTGTGTGGGCCCAAGATCTACACTCTGCGCGAACTGGTGGAGTACACCGGCGAGCTGAGTGGCCATCGGCGCAAGGTCATTGCTTTGCCCAATGCGTTGGCTTCTCTGCAGGCCAAGATTCTGGGGCTGCTCCCTAACCCGCTGATGTCACCTGACAATCTGCTTTCGCTACAGGTGGATAGTGTAACCGATGGTCATTGCAACTATCCCGGCTGGCTGCCCAAGCCGCTGGAAGCCGTAGCACCCGCCTACCTTTCTGCTGTTAAACCCAAACTGCGTTTTGACGGCTACCGTGGCCGTGCCGGACGTTGAGTAAATCTGGAGTCGTGTCATGCTGAAACTTGTAATTGGTGATCGCAACTATTCATCCTGGAGCCTGCGCCCCTGGCTGGCCATTAAGCAGGCTGGCTTACCCTTTGATGAAGTGTTTATTCGATTGCGTGACAGCCAGACCAAAGTTGAGATTTACAAGCATTCGCCTTCAGGCAAGATACCCTGCCTGATCGACGGGGAAACAGTTGTCTGGGACTCGCTGGCCATCTGCGAGTATCTTGCCGAGGCCGTACCTACACTGTGGCCGGCTGATCGTAAAACGCGTGCCGAAGCGCGCGCAATCAGCGCCGAGATGCACTCCGGTTTTGGCTCCTTGCGGCACAGCATGCCGATGGAGATTCACGCTTCAAAGCCGCATGATGGGCGCTCGGCAGAGGTGACTGCAGACATTAACCGCATCGTTTCCATCTGGGAAAGCTGCCGTATCCGGTTTGAAGATAAAGGGCCTTTCCTGTTCGGCGAGTTCACGATTGCTGACGCCATGTTTGCCCCCATCGTCTGGCGTTTTCTGACCTATGCGGTGGAGCTTCCCCCGGTCTCACGTCAGTGGGTCGAAACCATGTGCGCCCTTCCGGCCATGCAAGAGTGGCGCGCGGCTGCACTGGCCGAAAAAGGTCGGTAGGCGCTTACATCCACTCCGCCACACCATGCAAATTTTCACGGTCGGTGGTGCTGTCCGCGACGCGCTGCTTGGCCTGCCGGTACAGGATCGTGACTACGTTGTCGTTGGCGGCTCGCCCGGTGATATGCTGGCACAAGGCTTCCGCCCGGTTGGCAAGGATTTCCCGGTTTTTTTGCATCCTAAAACGCACGAGGAGTATGCCCTCGCGCGTACCGAGCGCAAAGCCGGACACGGGTACACCGGATTCGAGTTTCATGCGGCGCCCGAAGTTACGCTAGAAGACGATCTGGCACGACGTGACCTCACCATCAATGCCATTGCCCGGGCGGGTGACGGTTCGCTCACGGATCCATTCAATGGCGTGGCCGACATCGAGGCACGGATGTTGCGGCATGTCGGGCCGGCCTTCGTCGAAGACCCTGTGCGCATTTTGCGTGTCGCGCGTTTTGCCGCACGCTTTACCGAATTCTCGGTAGCACCTGAAACCATCACGCTGATGCGTCAGATGGTGGATAGTGGGGAAGTCGACCATCTGGTGGCCGAGCGTGTCTGGCAGGAACTGGCCAAAGGCCTGATGGAAGCGCAGCCCTCGCGCATGGTTGAGGTATTGCGTCAGTGCGGTGCGTTGGCGCGCCTGTTGCCCGAACTCGACCGTCTGTTTGGCGTGCCGCAGCGCGCTGACTACCACCCGGAGATCGATACCGGAGTGCATGTGATGATGGCGCTGGATCACTCGGCGCGTCAGGGCTATGCCTTGCCGGTACGCTTTGCCGTACTTATGCATGATCTGGGTAAAGGTTTAACGCCTGCCCAAGACTTGCCGCGTCACCCAGGGCACGAAGCACGCAGCGTCAAGTTGGCCATCGAAGTGTGTGCTCGCATTAAAACTCCAGCGGAGTGTCGTGAACTGGCGCTGCTGGTGGCGCGCTTCCATGGGGATATCCGGCGTGGTCCTGAACTGCGGGCCGCCACCCTGGCTAAATTGCTGGAGAGTGCTGATGCGCTTCGTCGTCCGCAGCGTTTCGAGCAATTGCTTCAGGCTTGTGCCTGTGATTTTCATGGCCGGTTGGGCTGGGACGATAAGCCGCTTCCCTCAACTGATCTCTTCATCCGGGCATTGGCAGCGGTGCGAACCATCGACGCGGCAGGGATTGCCCGCAGTTGCAGCGATGCATCACAAATCCCTGAACGCTTGCATGTGGCGCGTGTCGCCGCAATCAAACAGGTATTGGCGCTTTCGGAATAATTACAGATTAAGGAAGAAAGAAATGATCACGCTCTACACATGGGGTACACCCAATGGCCGCAAGGTTTCAATCATGCTGGAAGAGTGCGACCTGCCGTACCGGGTTAAAGCGGTGGATATTACAAAAGGAGATCAGTTCCACGCCGATTTTGTGGCCATCAACCCAAACTCAAAAATACCGGCCATTGTTGATCCTGACGGGCCGGACGGAAAACCAATCCGGCTTTTTGAATCCGGCGCCATTTTGCTTTATCTCGCCGCCAAAACAGGCAGATTTCTGCCGGCAAGTGACCGTGGCAAGTACGAAGCCCTGCAATGGCTGATGTTTCAAATGGGCGGGGTGGGCCCGATGTTTGGCCAGACGCACCACTTTTTACGCTACGCTCCGGAACCGGTCGCGTACGCCATCAAACGCTACAGTACAGAAACAGCGCGGCTCTACAGCGTGCTGGATAAGAGGCTGGGCGAGGCGAATTATCTGGCGGAAGGGTATTCGATTGCCGATATGGCCACCTTCCCGTGGGTGGCGCGGCATGAGTGGCAGAAGATCGATCTGGCCGACTATCCGAACGTGCGTCGCTGGTTTGACGCCATCAGCGCCCGGCCGGCGGTGCAGCGCGGTATGTTGATACCGCAGTAGCCAGAATCAGGCGTAGGTGTTGATGCTGCCGCCTACGCCATTGATTGCAGCTGGCTGGGGCAAGGCCTGAATCAGTTGCAGTGCGCCCTGTGCCTGAAGTTCCATGGCTTTTTTCAGGACGGTGATGGCCACGGCGTCGCCGGTTTTGGCTTGGCTGAGTGCGCTTGATACGCTGCCGACGCTACTGATATCCATGTTTGACTCCTTGAGCTTGCTAATTACCGGTCAAATTCCACAAAACTGAATGACGGCATTATGTCGATACGTAGCTTAGAGACTTATTTTCTCAAATAGTTGCCGTTAACGTTCAACCGTTTGAGCACAGGAACGTTTCTATACTGAGCATTCAATCAATCGACTGGATGGCCAACCAAAGGAAGACTATCATGGATATGAACTCAGCAAAAATCCTGGATGAGGAATGCAACCATAACAATGACCAGTTCAACGACGAGGCCTTGTATGCCCCGTGGTTCGAACCCGCCCGGGCACAAGCCGGCTTGGCGGCAACGGTCTCAACTTACAGTGCGTTGACCATGATGTCTTTCCAGAACTTCATGGCTCGCCTTTCTGTTTGTCAGGAGTAATACACCTATAAGCTTTCGCTTCGATCGCCTTGTGCGAAGCCGATCAGTGGCTCGCCGATACCCTTGCCGAGGGCGATGACCTTGAACAGCTCGCCCATTTCCGCCGGCGAGATCAGTTTTTGTACGGCCTGTGCCAGGGGAAGATAGCGCACAGTATCTTCGACTGGCGTGCGTGCCAGCACCTCGGGCAGTCCGCAGTTGAGCAGGAAGACCGCCTGCGTCGTATAGCCTAAAAATTCCAGCCCCGCCTCAAAACCAGATTCAACAATCGACGTGAAGTCCACGTGTGCGGTAATGTCCTGCAAACCCGGCAGAAAGAATGGCTCGGTGTGTGCGTGATGGCGGTAGTGGCACATCAGCGTGCCGGTGTCACGCTGCGGGTGGTAATACTCGTGACGCGGAAAGCCGTAGTCTATGAGCAATAGCGCGCCCTTGCCGAGAATGTTCGCCCAAGCTGTTGTCCAGTCAGTCGAGGCGAGACAGAGTTCACTCAGATAGCCTTCAGGCAACGGGTATTCAGCGGCGATAGCTTGCGCGCGTTCGAGCACACGGCCTTCGGCTGGGAGGTCGTGCCAGACGAATGCATTATTCTCCCAGCTTACGCCGCGTTCGAGAATGTCGCCCCCGTTCCATACGACAAGATGCACGGGCATCGCATCGAGCAGTTCGTTGGCCAGTACCAAACCTTCAAAGTGTTCAGGCAGGCAGTCGAGCCAGTCGACGCGCTCGGCAAAGTGTGGCACCGCCTGGGCAATGGTGTTGCGTTGGCGTTCGCGCAATTCGCCGGAAAGTTCGAGGATGCTATAGCGCTCCGGAAGTGCGTCGCGGGCTTCGAGTTCGAGTAACAGATCGGCTGCCAGCCGACCAGAGCCCGCACCCACTTCAATGATCTGCGGCGCGCTGAGCGCCATAATTTGCCTGGCCTGCGCGGCAAGTGTCTGGGCGAAAACGGGCGAAATTTCAGGTGCAGTGATGAAGTCGCCGGCCGCGCCAAACTTGTGCGTTCCGCCTGAGTAATAGCCCATGCCCGGCGCGTAGAGCGCGAGTTCCATGAAACGCTCGAAGCCAACCCAGCCCCCGGATGCGGCGATTTCACCGGCAATTCGGTACTTTAGAGCGTCACTAAAAACGAGGGCATCGGGGCCGGGTTCGAGGAGGTTCATAGGCAGGTTTATAAATGGCGTAGCAGACGATGAGTTTCCTGCGAAGGGTTTTGTTAGCAGCGACTTGCGCTTGCCAGAGGGGCAAGTCGCATGCGTTCAAAACCCGAGTCGTTGATCCTAAAAACCTCATTCAACACAGAGAACACGGAGAAAAACACAGAGGACGCAAAGGCTTACGTGAAATTGATCAGTCACCCGCAAGGTGAGCCTCGTTTTACCTCTGTGGCTCTGTGATCTCCGCACCCCAAGGGTGTTTCCTTCGGGGCATGTTGATAGCGGTTTCAACTGCTTTTTATACGTTGATCCAGTTTAGGTCAGTCGGAGAAAGGCTGGCTGGGCTTTAAACTCGGAAATTGTCCACAGCGAGCTTCAATTCTAAAGCCAGTTTTTGCAAGCGATGGGCGTCCAGGACGACTTCATTCACCGCCGCCGTGTTCTCTTGATTCATGCCGGCGACTTGTTCGACATTACGTGCAATGATCTCGCTGGCAGTAGACTGTTCGCGCAAAGCCAAAGACATATCATCCACTGAAGCGAGAATCGTGATTGTTGCCGCATTGATCTGTTCCATGCGTTGTCCGGCTTGAACCGCCTGGTCAACGCTCCCATTAACACGCAACGCCCCTTCTTCAATGCCGTTAATGGCATCTATCGTACTATTCTGAATATCGCTGATCATCTTGGATATCTCGCTGGTCGAGCTTCCGGTGCGTTCAGCCAGTTTCCGGACCTCATCAGCAACCACCGCGAACCCTCGTCCGGTCTCGCCGGCACGTGCTGCCTCGATGGCGGCATTGAGCGCGAGAAGGTTGGTCTGGTCGGAAATCTCCTTGATGACATTAACGATCGTCGTGATCTGCTTGGAACGCTCTCCGAGTTGATTGATGACTGATGCAGATTGATTAACGGACTGTGCGCTTCGTTGCATTTCTTCGATTGTTTTAACAACGGCCGTATTGCCTTCCGCTGATAAAACACCTGCCGACTTGACCATTTCGTGCGCCGTTCCAGCGCTGTCTGACAGATGGCGAATGCTAACCGTGACCTCTTCCAGCGTGGCCGCTATTTCTGACGTAGCATCGTTCTGGCGCGTGACGCCAGAGGCGACACGGTCGGACATGGTGACAAGATTTTCCGAAGCGATATTCAGGGCACCTGCCCCGTCATGTATGCAACGAACGATCGTGCGGAGACTGTTCTGCATTGTGCTGATCGCGGCCATCATGCTATGCGTGTCGCCTAGGGTCACGGGAACGGTAATGGTCAGATCGCCGGCGGCAATGCGAGTCGCAGCCTCTCTGGCCACCGATGGTTCTCCACCCAAGGGGATCAGGATCATTTTCCGTAGCATCACAATAAGCAAACCAATGAGAATCAGGCAGGCGACAATCCCTACAACAATGATCGCCACCATTCGGTCCCGACTGAGTTTGGTGGCTTCCGCGACGGGGTAGGCGCTGACCACGCTAAATCCCCAAGCCGGAAAGTCCTGCTTCGTCAGTGTCCAGCCTGAGTTATCTTTCAGCCGATTCTCGACTTCGCCTGCACCAGCATGTTGCGAGTAAAAGCGTGGCTTCTCCTTGTCATCCAGCACCGCAAGAAACCCATTCTGGAGAAGGCGGCTCTTGCCAACGATGTCGCTAAGAATGGCGGTATCAATCTTATAGCCGACATAGAGTATCCCGATGACTTCATTCTGAGCATTCCGGATGGGCTCGTAGCCGGTCAAATACGGGTTGCCCAGAATGTCGACCTGCCCGTAGAACGCCTTGCCCTCGCGGATAGCTGCGTACGCTTTTCCTTTAGGATCCAGCAGGGTCCCGGTAGCGCGTTCATCGCCCCTCTTTACATTCGTCGAAATGCGGACAAAGTCGTTATCACTGCGAGAAAAAATCGTGGCCGTCCCGCCGGCCACGGTGACGACGCCGTCGACCAGAGCATAATTGTTCGCCTGACCCTTGGCGCCAAACAGAAGATCCGGAACTTGTTTGTCCTTGACGGTCACAGCCGGCCCAGTTGATGCCATACCGAGATTAGCGCTGCGTTCAGAAAGAAGGCGCATTGAAGCGTGTGTCTGGTCGAGCAGCAAGGCATTAGAAACGCTGAGAATCTGAACAACTTCCTGACGTTTCTGTTGGGCTAAGTCAGCAACTTCAGTTGATATCCGTGAATTTTCAACAGAGGAGAAAGCCAGTGCGCCACCTAGCACAACCAGAACGACGAATACCGAAATCGGGACAATGAACCTCGCTTGAAGATTGTTCCGGAACATGGCAGTTCTCCTGATTCATTAATAGATTTCAGCTTACAGTACATGAGTAGATACGCAAGTACTGTCTGTACAGTCTGGCACGCTACAAGCGCGGTCGATGCCGAGTGCGCCAGTCGCTTACGCCTCGATGTTAAACGCCGTCATGCGGCCATAGTCAAACTTGAGTTGCGTCCATTCTTCAACCGGAAGCTGTTGCCAGTAGCCGACCAATGAGCGCATCACGCCGGCATGGGTGACGATGGCGACAGATTCGCCCTTCAGCGATTCTGCAAATTCAATTACGCGTTTTTGTAAGGTCGCAACCGATTCGCCGCCGGGCGGAATAAAGTCGAGCACGTTGGCGGCCCAGGCATCGAGTTCGATACGCGGGATGTGGTCCCATGCCTTGCCTTCCCAGTCGCCGAAGTCGATTTCGGCCAGCCGGGCGTCAATACGCGTCTGCGGGTCGAGCAGTTCGGCCAGTGCGAGGGCGCGGCGCAGCGGGCTTGAAATCACCGGGATGTTGGCGGGAAGCTGCCGCTTGAGTTGCGCGGCGACGCCTTCCGGGTCGATGCCGTCAATGTCAAGCCGCCCGTAGCAGATGCCCGGCGCAATTCGCGGGCGCGGGTGGCGGATCAGGAAAACGTGCACAGCATTCCGGCGTAGAAGGCGACCTCGGCGAATTGCTGCGTGGCTCCGAGACAGTCGCCGGTGTAGCCACCAATGCGGCGCTTGAACATCCGCGCGAGCCAGAGGGTAGCCAACAGTGCCAGCAGTACGGCGAAGATGCTTTGCCGGGGCGGGAGAAAGAACAGCGGCAATACAGCGGTAAGCGCTGCAAAGGCAAGTGAGCCGCGACTGATGCGCGTGGCCAAGGGCTTGGATTTGCCTTCGTCGCGCACGTAGTCAAGGCAATACAGCAGACTGGTGGCGCACAAGCGGGAAAAAGCATGCCCGCCAATCAGCGTCATCGGTATGAGTAGCAGGTCGGTTTCAACGAGGGCAAAGAATTTGGTCAGCAGCATGAGAACCAGAGCCACTGCACCAAAGCTGCCGATGCGCGAATCCTTCATGATTGTCAGCACGTGCTGCTTTTCCCAGCCGCCACCGAAACCATCGACCATGTCGGCCCAGCCGTCTTCGTGGAAAGCGCCGGTGATGTACAGCGTGGTTGCCATGGTGGAGATGATGGCCAGCGTTTTCGGCCAGAAAAACGCGGTGAGAACAAACACGATCGCGGTAATGAAGCCCACCACAAGACCGACCGTCGGGAAGTAGCGTGACGAATGCTCAAGGGCTTCGCTACTGTGGCCGACCCACTTCGGCACCGGCAATCGCGTAAAGAAGCGGATCGCGCCGAGGAAATATTCGAGTTCCTGGCGGGCAGCATTCAACATAATTCAACTGCTTTCAACACAGAGGCCACAGAGACACAGAGAAAAAACCAAAAAAAAGCTTTTTGCTTTTCTCCGTGAACTTCGTGCACTCCGTGGTTAACATCGTTCTTACGCCTTCTCGCTCACGCCGGCCGCTTCAAAGCTGGCCATCTCGTTGAGAAAGCTCACCGAGGCCTTGACGATCGGGTAGGCCAGTGCCGCCCCGGTGCCTTCACCCAAACGCAGGCCGAGATCAATCAGCGGGCTGGCCTTGAGGTCGTGCAGTTGGGCGAGGTGGCCGGGTTCGGCCGAGCGGTGGCAGAAGATGCAGTAGTCGCGGATGTTCGGTGCGAGGCGCGAGGCAGCGAGCAGCGCCGAGGTGACGATGAAGCCATCAACGAGCAACACCATGCCGCGCTCGGCGGCGCCGAGCATGGCACCGGCCATCATGACAATTTCAAAGCCGCCGAATTCGGCCAGCGCGGTGAAGGTGCGTTCTTTCGTGCTGGTGTCGGCCGGTAGCGCAGCGCGCTTGACGGCTTGTGCCAGGAGGTCGCGTTTTCGATTGAGTCCGGCGTCATCGAGGCTAGTGCCGCGCCCGATGCAATCGACCAGTGGCGTTCCGGTCAGCGCATGGGTAATCAGTGACGCGGCAGCGGTGTTGCCAATGCCCATCTCACCGAAGCCGAGGGCGTTGCAGCCTTCGTCAGCCAGCGCGTGTGCCAGTGAGCGGCCCTTCTCAAGCGCTGCGGTGCACTGCGCTGCGCTCATCGCCGGTTCAGTGATGTAATTTTTCGTGCCGGGCGCGATCTTGGCATCGACCAGGCTGTCGCGTGAGCCAAAGTCGTGCGCCACACCCGCATCGATCACCTTGATCGCCATGCCGTTCAGGCGGGCGAAGACGTTGATACCCGCGCCGCCGGCCAGAAAGTTCTCGACCATTTGCCAGGTTACTTCCTGCGGGTAGGCTGAAACACCCGCCTTGGCGGCGCCGTGGTCGCCCGCAAAAACGAGGATGTGTGGCTGGGTGAGCGTGGGTGTTAGCGTCTTCTGGATGGTGCCAATCTGCTGTGCAAGCTGTTCCAGCTGGCCGAGCGCGCCGAGGGGTTTGGTTTTGTTGTTGATCTTGGCTTGCAGTGCCGGGACGAGGCTATTGTCGAGCGCAGCTATGTTGAATTGCATGAAATGCCTTCGATAAAAAGCGTCGATTATACGCCCCGGCCTGACGTGTTAAGCTTGTCGCATGAGAGAACTAATCCTTGGTGGCGCCCGTTCGGGCAAGAGTTCGCTGGCCGAAAAGCGTGCGGCGGAAAGCGGCCTGAAAGTCGTTTATGTGGCAACCGCGCAGGCGCTCGATGGCGAAATGACGCAACGTATTGCGCACCACAAAGCGCGCCGCCCGCCTGATTGGGGGCTGGTCGAATCGCCGCTGGATCTGGCCGATACCTTGCGTGAGCACGCGGCACCCGACACCTGTTTACTGGTTGATTGCCTGACCTTGTGGCTTTCCAATCTGCTCTTTGCGGGTGAGGCGGCGACGCAGGCCGGGGCCGGGAAAATAATCAACTGCCCGCTATTCACGCGTGAAACGCAGGCGCTGATCGAGACGCTGCCTCAGTTGCCGGGAAGAATCATTTTTGTCTCAAACGAAGTCGGCTGGGGCATCATCCCGATGGATGCCGTCTCACGCTTGTTTGCCGACGAACAGGGGCGGACTAATCAGCGCGTTGCCGCGGTGTGCGATCAGGTCACGCTGGTCGCGGCGGGCTTGCCGATTCGACTCAAATAGATTGAACCTAAAAACCTCATTCAACACAGAGAACACGGAGAAAAACATGCCCCGAAGGAAATCTGACTGTAAGGAATGCAGAGCCCCTCGGGGGACAGAGGACAGCGCGAAGCCTCCCTGAAGAGGGACAAAGGCTTACGTGAAATTAATCAATCACCCGCAAGGTGAGGCTCGTTTTACCTCTGTGTGGTCTGTGGCTCTGTGATCTCCGCACCCCACGGGTGTTTCCTTCGGGGCATGTTGATAGCGGTTTCAACTGCTTTTTATAGATTGAATCCGGCGTTTTCCTTGAACCTTACTTATCGCTGTAGGTCTGGACAGTGAAACTTATAACTAGCCAAAATAAAACCCATGGAAAACAATCACGATAAAGATCGTCCGCTGTTCGACGACATCCGCTTGCTTGGGCGTTTGCTCGGCGATACCGTGCGAGAACAGGAAGGTGAAGAGGCCTTTTCGACCATTGAACGCATTCGCCAGACATCGGTTCGCTTTAACCGCGAACAGGACCCCGCTGCGTTGCACGAGTTTGAGACGCTGCTCAACGGCTTGCCGCGCGACACCATGGTCTCGGTTGTGCGTGCCTTCACCTACTTTTTGCATCTGGCCAATATTGCCGAAGACCAGCATCACAACCGCCGCCGTCGGGCGCACGAGTTTCAGGGTTCGGAGCCGCGCGACGGCAGCCTGCTGCGGGCGTTTCAACGTATCGAGCAAGCCGGAGTGCCGGTGGACCGGCTCAAAAGCTTTTTCGCGCATGCGCAACTCTCGCCGGTACTGACGGCACACCCGACCGAGGTCTCGCGCAAGAGCATCCTGCTGCGCCAGCATGAAGTTGCGGCGCTGCTCGATCAGCGCGACCGCGTGCAGTTCACGCCCGCAGAGCAGGAAGACTGCGATCTCGCGCTGCGCAGCGCGGTGCTTACGCTATGGCGTACGCGCATGGTGCGGCCGACACGGCTTGCGGTGGTCGACGAGATCAAGAACGGTGTGAGCTATTACGACGAAACCTTCTTTTCGGAGCTGCCGCGCCTCTACGGCCAGTTACAGGATCTGCTCAACACGCGCTATCCCGACATCGACTGGGTGTTGCCGCCTTTTTTCCGCATCGGCAGCTGGATCGGCGGCGACCGTGATGGCAATCCCTTTGTTACCGCCGACATCCTGCGTACAGCGCTGCGTCTGCAATCGACGGCGGCGATCGATTTTTACCTCGGCGAAATTCATACGCTTGGCTCCGAATTACCGCTCTCGCAACTGCTGGTCGGTGTGACGCCCGAACTTGAGGCTCTGGCGGCACGCTCGAACGATGCGTCGGTGCAGCGCAACGACGAGCCCTACCGGCGTGCGTTGATCGGTATTTACGCGCGCCTCGCAGCGACTGCCCTGACGCTCAACCATCATGAGGCGTTGCGCCATGCCGTCGGGCAGGCGCAGCCTTACGCGACGTGCTGTGAACTGGCCAAAGATCTGCAGGTGCTGGTCGACTCGCTTGAGCGCCATGGTGCAGGCCTCATTGCGCGCGGACGTTTGCGTCGTGTGCTGCGCGCCGTGCAGATATTCGGCTTCCATTTGGCGCCGGTTGACCTGCGCCAGAACTCAGAGGTGCATGAGCGTACCGTCGCCGAACTACTCGCCCGTGCCGGTCACGCGGCTGACTATCTGGCGCTCGACGAAGCCGCCCGAATCGCGCTGCTGCGTGAGGAGCTGGCTTCGCCACGCCTGCTTTACTCGCCCTACGCCACTTACTCGGAGGAGACACAGGGCGAACTCGCAATCTTCTTCACCGCCCGCGAACTGCGCGCCAAGTACGGCGCGGCCGCATTGTCCAACGCCATCATCTCCAAGACCAATGGCGCATCCGATTTGCTCGAAGTTGCGGTGTTGCTCAAGGAAGCCGGGCTGTTCACGCATGGCGAATCGCCCCAGCTTTATTTAAACATCATTCCGCTCTTCGAGACCATTGAGGATCTGCGGAACAGTGCTGACATCATGCGTAGCCTGCTGGCCGATCCGGTGTATCGCGCCCTGGTGACCTCGCGTGGCGACGAGCAGGAAGTCATGCTGGGCTATTCGGACAGCAACAAGGATGGCGGTTTTCTCACTTCCGGCTGGGAGCTCTACAAGGCCGAGGTCGATCTGGCGCATGTCTTTGCCGAAGCCGGCGTACGCCTGCGCCTCTTTCACGGTCGCGGCGGCTCGGTCGGTCGTGGCGGCGGCCCCAGCTATCAGGCCATCCTTGCACAGCCCGACGGCGCGGTGTCCGGCCAGATTCGCATTACCGAGCAGGGTGAAGTCATCTCGTCGAAGTATTCCAACCCCGAGGTCGGCCGGCGTAACCTCGAAATTCTGGCTGCCGCTACGCTCGAAGCAACGCTGCTCAAGCGTGAAGGCAGCACCGCGCCGCTCGGCTGGCGTGAGGTGATGGAAGACTTGTCGGCACTCGCTTTTTCCGCCTACCGCGATCTGGTGTACGAGACCGAGGGGTTTACCCGCTACTTCCGCGAGTCGACGCCGATTTCCGAAATCGCCGGACTTAACATCGGCAGCCGCCCGACTTCGCGCACAGCATCTGACCGCATCGAGGATTTACGCGCGATTCCGTGGGTATTCAGTTGGGCGCAGTGCCGCCTGATGCTGCCGGGCTGGTATGGCTTCGGCTCGGCCGTCGAGGCCTGGCTCAAGCAGAATCCGGACGGGCTGGCTACTCTGCAGGCAATGTATGCCGATTGGCCCTTCTTCCGCAGTCTGCTTTCGAACATGGACATGGTGCTGTCCAAGGCCGATCTGGCCATTGCCTCACGCTATGCCGATCTGGTCACCGATGCCGCGCTGCGTAAAGCCATTTTCAGCCGGATTCGCGGCGAATTCGAGCTGACCTGCAGTCACCTGCTGGCGATCGAACAGGAGGATGCGTTGCTGGCCGATAACCCCCTGCTGCGCCGTTCGATTCGAAACCGCTTCCCCTACATGGACCCGCTTAACCACCTGCAGATCGAGTTATTGCGCCGTCATCGCGCGGGCGAAACCGATGAGCGGCTCGGCCGCGGCATTCATATGTCGATCAACGGGGTGGCGGCCGGGCTGCGCAACAGCGGATAATTTTCCTTTGCTAAGAACGGCATGAACAGGGCGTCCCGGGAGTATTGCATGCCGGGACGCCCTGTTCTATTGGCTTGTGAGCATGTGCACGTTGCGATGCCAGTGGCCCTGAGGGCGCGTGCGCTGTGCATGGCGGGTAACGCCGTAGCGCTTCGGCCGGTTTGAAATTAGTCCTGTATTAGATATAGCATATGCTATAAACTAATCCGTGAGTTTCGATTCCCGAAGCAACCGGCAGAACTTCTGAAAGTAAGCAAACCCATGGCCCGCCCAACAAAATGCAGGATTATTGAGTGTGATGTTTCTGTGCGCTACTTCAAACCACAGGGCGTTCCCATGCGCTTTCTCGAAGAGATTGAGCTGAAGCTGGATGAAGTTGAAGCCATGCGCCTGACAGACATTGAAGACCTGTATCAAGCCGATGCGGCCGAGAGGATGGGCGTGTCACGTCAGACCCTCGGCAACATTCTGGCGCGTGCGCACAAAAAAGTGGCGACGGCTCTGCTGGAGGGAAAAGCACTGCGTATTGCCGCAGTCAATGAACAAACCCGACCCGCATCCGCCACTGCGCTTGAGAGCGCCACAGCAGAAGAGCTGCAATCACCGAATTTACAATTGATGAAGGAAAATCCATGAAAATTTGTATCCCAATTACTGCGCCGGATGGCTTGAACTCGGCCACCGAATTACATCTGCCTCAGGCTGAATATCTGCTGTTATTTGATACCGAAACGCGGGAGCATCAGCACATTGCGTTAAACGAGCAACAAGCGGGTGCCGCTGCCGCGTTCCAGATGGATGTCGTGCTGTGCGGCAGCATCAACCGGGCGGCCTTGCGCGCTCTGATCGAACAAAACATAAAGGTCTATGGCATTGACTCGGCCACTGCCGCCGGGGCGATTGCTCTGTACGAAAGCGGCGTTCTCGAAGCTGTTAGCATTCCCGCCGGTGGATGTGGTGGCGGTGGTGGCGGTGGTGGCTGCGGCAGCCACGGCGATGGTCATGCTCATGAAGGTGGCGGTTGCGGTGGTCACGGGAAAGAACACGGTCATGAGGGCGGC
>JBBRDR010000002.1:0-68896 GCA_038203745.1 Burkholderiales bacterium
TTACTGGTGTCTACGCTGGCTGCGTCAGGAAAACGTACAAACTATCGAGGCCACGATTCGTCGCGATAACTATGCCAAACTCGATCATCTGCCCATCATTCAGCGGGTGGCGTCAGCCCCGGATCTCAAGCCGGGGCAACGCATCCGCCTGAGTATCGAGGCCGTCGACTACCTAACGCTTGAACTGGCTTGCCGTTACATTGAAACCCTTGATTGTGCCCAAGTAGATGTCGAAGAACCCAGCGAAGAAGCCGCAGAAGCGATCGATTAAGGCCAGCGAGGCGCTTGTCGCATTACCTGTCGCGGCGGCCACAGGGAAAAGCCTGTGGATTGCGCTTGCGGTTTCGGTGGCGCTACACGCGATTCCGCTATCGACGCATTTCGTATTTCCTGAGGCATCGCGTGCCTTTCAGGACAAGGCACTGGATATCATTCTGGTGAACAGCAAGTCGGCAAGAAAGCCGACCAGTGCGCAGGCGTTGGCACAAGCCAATCTGGATGGGGGCGGCAATACCGATCAGAACCGCCGCGTCAGAACTCCGCTCCCACCTTCCGAGCAACAGCAAAGTGGTGATGAACTGGAGCAGGCGGAAAAGCGCGTTCAGGCGCTGGAGGCCCAGCAGCAGCGGTTGCTGGCGCAAACGCGCAGCAAAGGCGTGGCTCCACGAACCGACAAGGAGGCTCAGCCCGAGCCTGTACAAAAATTGAGTGGTCGTGATCTGGCCAACAGCGCGCTGGCTATGGCTCGTCTTGAAGGGGAGATCGCCAGGGATACCGAGGAGTACAACAAACGGCCGCGCAAGAAATTCATCGGAACGCGCACCGAGGAATACCGCTTTGCCCGTTATATTGAAGACTGGCGATTGAAGGTCGAACGCATTGGCACACTCAACTATCCGGAAGCGGCCAAAGGTAAGCTCTATGGAACGCTGATATTGTCAGTGACGATCAAAAGTGACGGCACGGTCGACAAGGTCGAAATCAATCGCTCCTCAGGGCACCGGATTCTTGACGATGCGGCGCGGCGCATCGTGACGATGGCAGGGCCCTATGCCAGCTTCTCGCCTGATATCCGCCGCGATACCGATCTGCTTGTTATCACCCGAAGCTGGAATTTTACCAGCAGCAACAGTCTCGAAACCAAGGCACGCTAAGCCATGACCGAACAATACTGTGTGTTTGGCAACCCGATCAGCCACAGCAAGTCGCCGTTCATTCATGCCGTCTTCGCCCGACAGACCGGTGAGGACATGAACTACACAGCACAATTGGCCCCGCTGGAGGGATTTGATGCTGCGGCCCATGCGTTTGTTGCAACCGGCGGGCGTGGTGCCAACGTAACAGTACCGTTCAAGGAAGACGCTTTCCGGTTGGCGGCCCGGCGCAGTTCACGGGCTGAGCTGGCCGGGGCAGTCAATACGTTGACCTTCGAGGGCGGCCATATTCTTGGCGACAATACTGATGGCGCTGGCATGATGCGCGACATGATACATAACCTGCACTGTCCGGTCGGGGGTAAGCGGGTGCTTCTGCTCGGTGCAGGCGGTGCAAGCCGCGGTGTGATCGGCCCCTTGCTCGAGGAGCGGCCCTCCGTGCTGGTCATAGCCAACCGTACTGCGGTCAAAACGGACGCGTTAGTCAAACAATTCGCTGCAATGGGTCCTGTTACCGGTTGTGGCCTGCCCGAACTTACGGGGCAATCGTTCGACATCGTCATCAATGCGACATCTGCAAGCCTCGGCGGCGAGTTGCCGACGATACCAGCAGGTGTTTTCGCCGCAGGCAGTTTGGCGTACGACATGATGTACGGGCAGGGCGAAACACCTTTCCTGAGGTTTGCCAGGGATCAGGGTGCGGGGCAATTTGCCGATGGGCTGGGCATGCTGGTTGAACAGGCGGCGGAAGCGTTCTTTCTATGGCGCGGAGTGCGTCCTGATGGCGCACCCGTAATGGCTTTGCTGCGTGGCAAGGATGAGCAGGCAGACGTATGAAGCACCTTGGCGGCTGGCTAAAACGGCTCCTCCTTGGGCTGATCGGGGTAGTACTTCTTTATCAATTCTGGTTGTTTGGCTGGGTATTGTGGTGGAACTGGGTCAATCCCGACATGACGCGCTTCATGGAAATCCGGCTTACCGAGTTACATGCGAAAGACCCGAAAGCCCAGCTCAAAAAACAGTGGGTCAGTTACGGAAAAATATCGATTCACCTGAAGCGGGCGCTCATCGTTGCGGAAGATGATTTGTTCGTCCATCACGAAGGATTTGACTGGGAAGGCATTCAGAAAGCCATGCAAAAAAACCAGCAGCGGGGAAAAATCGTGGCCGGCGGCTCGACGATCTCGCAGCAACTGGCCAAAAATCTTTTTCTGTCGCCGGAGAAAACGGTCTGGCGCAAGGCACAGGAAGCTGTCGTCACTCTGATGATTGAATTTGTATGGAGTAAGCAGCGTATTTTCGAGGTCTATCTGAACGTTATCGAATGGGGTAATGGTCTTTTTGGCGCTGAGGCCGCTGCGCGGCACTATTACGGTATCAGTGCCGCACAACTGTCTCCCGAACAGGCGGCGAAACTGGCTGGCATGGTCCCCAGTCCGCGCTTCTATGACCGCAATCCCGGCGCACCGGGTCTGGCCAGCAAGGCCTCGGTTATTCTGGGGCGCATGCCGTCAGCGCAGGTTCCCTGAGGGGTAATCAAACAGTAAATATTGAGCCGCGCCCGTGCTAGAATTCAAGCCTATTTGATGCAGCGCAGTACAGGGGAGGTATGCCCGATGAGTGAAGATATAAACATCCTAGATCACTTGGGCAATGTGAGAGATCTGCTCGCCAAGCACAAGCTTGTTGAAGATCTTGTGACTCGTCAGGATATGCCGCGCCATGAACTCGTTGAAGATGTCGTGCATAAACAGCATCTGGCTGGATTACGTACGCTTCTGGAACGCATTCCTCTGGCCGAAATTGCGCGCATTATCGAGGTTTTGGAGCCGGAAGACCGCCTGCTCGTCTGGAATGAAGTTCGTGAGGAGCGCGGCGAACCGATCCTCGAAATCCTTTCTGATGAAGTGCGCCAGGATCTCATTGGTGATAGCCATCACCGCAACGAAAAAACCAGCATCAGCGCCTTCGAGCTTCGGAATGGCCGCCTCAGCCAGATTGCTGTCAAGTCGCCCTACGATCTCAAATGTCTGAAACCGATCTGGGTCGACCTAGTTGCGCCGACACCCGAAATTCGCGCATGGGTCGGACGCTTCTTCGATGTTCAGCTGCCCAATCCAAGCAACCTTACCGACCTTGAGGCCAGTGCGCGCTTTTATGTTGAGGATAACGGCGAAATTCATCTGCATTCGGACTTCCTGCTCGATACCAAGGAAGAGTCACGCAACGTGGCGGTCGCCCTGATTCTGCACAAGGACGTTCTGTTTACGGTGCGTACTGAGGAGTTGCCTGTATTCCGTTTGCAACGTTTGCGCGCTCGTACCCAGCCTGGTTATGTGAGTGAGGGTAAAGACGTTCTGCTTGACCTTTACGCCGCCGACGCCGAATACTCGGCTGATGCATTAGAGGACGTGTATGCGGCGCTGGAAGATGTGAGTAAACACGTGCTGGGCACTGAAATTACTGACAAGGAGGCGGCGAATATTCTGGCGGACATCGCGCGTGAGGAAGACTTGAACGGGCGCATCCGGCGCAATGTGCACGACACCCGCCGTGCCGTTTCATTTTTGACGCGCGGCAAGTTTCTCAGTGCCGAACAGTTGGAAGATGCGCGGCAGATTTTGCGTGACATCGAGTCGCTCGATGGCCACACCTCGTTCCTGTTCGGCAAGATTAACTTCCTGATGGATGCCACCGTTGGTTTCATCAACATCAATCAGAACAAGGTCATTAAAATATTTTCAGTGGCTTCAGTGGCTATGCTACCGCCGACCCTGATCGCCAGTATCTACGGAATGAACTTCAAAGGTTGGTTCCCCGAGGTCAACTGGGAGTATGGCTATCCCTTTTCTTTGTGCCTGATGCTGATCTCAATCGGTGTGCCTTTCTGGTTCTTCAATAAAAAGGGCTGGCTCAAATAGGTTAGGTCGTTTGACGCATACACGCCAACTGACCGACTTGCCGCTCTCACCAGTTACTGAAAATTGCCTCAGCAGTAGCCACCGTTTCGGCAATATCTGCATCGCTGTGGGCGGCCGAGACAAAGCCTGCCTCAAAGGCCGAGGGCGCAAAATAATGCCCGGCATCGAGCATGGCGTGAAAAAAGCGGTTAAAAGCTTCTTTGTCGCATTCCATGACTTCGGCGTAGGTTTGCGGACAACTGGCGCGGAAATAGAGACCGAACATGCCGCCTACCGATTGGGCCGCAAATGCCACGCCATGTTTTTGAGCCGCCTCTGACAGCCCGTCACACAGCACCTTGGTTTTCTGCGTCAGCGAATCATAAAAACCGGTTGTCTGAATTTTTTTGAGCGTGGCTAGTCCAGCGGCCACAGCGACCGGGTTGCCCGAGAGAGTTCCGGCCTGGTATACGGGGCCGAGCGGAGCGATTTTTTCCATGATGTCACGGCGGCCACCAAAGGCCCCAAGCGGCATGCCGCCACCGATGACTTTGCCGAGCGTGGTGAGATCCGGCGTGATGCCGTAATAGCCTTGTGCACAAGTTGGCCCGACACGGAACCCGGTCATCACTTCATCAAAAATCAGCACCGAGCCGTATTTTGAGCACAAGGAGCGCATTGCTTGAAGGAATTTTGGTTTAGGTGCAATCAGATTCATGTTGCCGGCTACCGGTTCGACGATAACTGCGGCGATGTGCCCGCCGTGTTCGTCAAAGGCCTTCTCGAGTTGAGCCACATCGTTATAGTCGAGTACCAGCGTGTGTTTTGCGAGGTCGGCCGGAACGCCGCCCGAACTCGGATGGCCGAAAGTGAGCATGCCAGAACCGGCCTTTACCAGCAGGCTGTCGGAGTGGCCGTGATAGCAACCTTCAAACTTGATCAGGGTGTCGCGTCCGGTGAAGCCGCGTGCAAGCCGGATGGCACTCATCGTGGCCTCGGTGCCGGAACTGACCAGTCGTACCATGTCCAGTGAGGGCAGCAGGCTGCAGAGCAAATCAGCCATGTCGACTTCACGTTCGGTTGGTGCGCCGAAAGACAAGCCGCGTGCGGCCGCTTCCTGCACTGCAGCGACAACCTCCGGCTGGGCGTGCCCAAGAATCAACGGCCCCCACGAACCTACATAGTCGAGATAGGTCTTGCCGTCCGCGTCGGTGACATGCGATCCACTACCCTTGGTGAAAAAACAGGGTGTACCACCGACCGAACGGAAGGCGCGTACTGGAGAATTGACGCCTCCAGGAATATGGCGTTGCGCGCGTTCAAAAAGCTGCTGATTGCGATTAGACACAATGATCCTCCAGAAACAGGTGTTGGTAGGCCGTCGCTTGCGACGTAATGTCTGGCGCGTCAAACAGATCGGTGATTACTGCCAGCAGACCAGCGCCCGTTGTAATCAACGCGGGGGCGTTGCTCAGCGTAATCCCGCCAATGGCACAAGTAGATACGCCCAGTTCCTCGCGGCAGCGCGTGAAAAGCGAGAGCGGTGCACGGGCAGCATGTGGTTTGGTGGGTGAGGGAAACACGGCCCCGAAAGCGAGGTAATCCGCTCCGGCATCTGCCGCCATTCTAGCCAGTTCAAAATCATCATAACAGGAAGCGCCAAGCAGCCTGCCTGGGCCAAGAGCCTGCCTGGCCGCAGCAAGGTCGCCGTCGTTACCGCCCAGGTGCACCCCATCGGCGTCAACCGCTAAAGCCAGCGCCAGATCATCATTAATAATAAGCAGCGCGTTGTAGTGACGGCAAAGCGTACATAGTGCAGTGGCAATTACAGCCTGCTGTGTAGCCGTGCGCAGTTTGTCGCGGTACTGGATAATCCCGACGCCGCCACGCAAAGCGGCCTCCACGCGGGCGAGCAGTTCTCGCTCGATGAGACCGTCCGGCGTGATGGCATACAACCCGCGTAAAGGCGTGTTCCGCTCAGGCATTGTCAGCGCCTTCGGCTCGGCGCGCCCAAAAGAAGCGGTCCGGAATGAACTGACCCATTCCCGGCCGGAAGCCGGCAGCCAATGCTTGCCATGTGTACTCCTGTGCTTCACGGACAGCGTCAGAAATCGACAAGCCATGGGCAAGGCCACAGGCTACCGCCGAGGCCAGCGTACAGCCGGAACCGTGATAGCTGCCGGGAAGCCGTTCCCAGGTGCCGCGGTGAATCAGTCCGGATTCATCGTATAAGTCGTTGAAAACCTGTGGCGTATTTTCATGTGTACCGGTCAGCAGGACATTTTTGCAACCCAATGCAATCAGGCGTCGGGCACATTCATCGAGCGGCAGCGCATCATCGTCTTCGCCGCCACGCTCAGTCAGGCGCCGCGCTTCGAGAGAGTTGGGCGTCAGGAGTGTTGTTAGCGGAAGCAGAAGCTCCTGCATCGCGGCGACCATGTCTTCATCGGCCAGTTCATCGCCTCGACCGGAGGCCAGCACGGGGTCAAAGACCAGCGGCACATCAGGATAGTCGGACAAAATAGCGGCGATCACTTCAATGTTTTCGATACTGCCGAGTAGGCCGATCTTGAAGGCGTCAACTGGCATGTCTTCAAGCAGGGTGCGAGCCTGGTCTTCAATCCAATCCGCGTTGATGGCCAAGACGCTGTCGATGCCGACGGTGTCCTGTACGGTCAGCGCGGTAATGACTGAGAGTGGGTGGCAGCCCATCGAGGACATGGTTAGCAAATCGGCCTGGATGCCGGCGCCACCCGTGGGATCGCTGGCAGCAAAGGTCAGAACGATGGGGGGTGACAGTTGCGACGAGAGAGAGTCCATGGGGGCAATCTGGCACTAATCAGGAAAAGAGAAAAACTTGGCAGTTGGCGGGGCGTTTAGCTAGAATCGATAGCATTTTATAATGCTGATTTTACCTGAAATTCCATAATTACCATGAACACTAAGACAGTTGATGCGGCATACAGCACTTGGATGTGCCTGACCTGTGGTTACATCTATGACGAGGCCGAAGGTAGTCCAGGCGAAGGTATTCCGGCAGGAACGCGCTGGCAGGACGTGCCGATAAACTGGGTTTGCCCTGAGTGCGGTGCGCGTAAGGACGATTTTGAGATGGTTGAGATATAAGACATTGATGTATAGTGCCGGCTAGACAAAGAAATCTGACTTAATCAGAGCCCTTATAAGACTCCAAACCGATGGGCGCCCTGGAGGTGGGAATTGGCTGACGTTGCAAATTTAAGTGGTATCAAGGTGATGATCATCGACGACAGCAATACGATCCGGCGTAGTGCGGAGATTTTCCTTGTGCAAGCCGGATGTCAGGTGGTGCTTGCCGAAGATGGTTTTGATGCCCTGGCAAAGATTGCAGATCACCAACCCGAAGTTATCTTTTGTGACATCATGATGCCCAGGCTTGATGGCTACCAGACCTGTGCGCTGATCAAGAAAAACCAGCGCTTCCGTACCACGCCGCTGATTATGCTGTCCTCCAAGGACGGTCTGTTCGATCGGGCACGCGGGCGCATGGTCGGTTCCGATCAGTATCTGACCAAACCATTTACCAAAGACAGTTTGCTGCAGACTGTTGCGGCTTTTGCTCCGGCAAAGACCTGAGACAAATTCACCCATTCAAAGGCAATTTAGGGAGCTATGACCATGTCCGTAAAAAAAATCCTCGTTGTTGACGATTCCCCCACTGAGCGCCATGTGCTGGTCGAGCTGCTAACCAAGAACGGCTATCAGGTTGTTACCGCTGAAAACGGTGAAGAGGGCATCGAAAAAGCGAAATCCGAGTTGCCCGATCTGATTTTGATGGATGTGGTAATGCCTGGCCTGAATGGTTATCAGGCTACCCGGACGCTGACCCGCGATGAGGCGACCAAGAATATTCCGGTGATCGTATGTACTTCCAAAGGCCAGGAAACCGACAAGATATGGGGCTTGCGCCAGGGCGCACAGGATTACATGGTCAAGCCGATTAAAGGCGAGGAATTGCTGGCCAAGATCGCAGCCCTTTAAGCCAGATAGAGCGTATGGCCAAAAAAGGCAGTCTCCACGAATTTCAGGCGCACTTGGCCACGCGGCTCGCGGGCGCCAGCGACCAGAGCGCGGCGGGATTTCTGGGCGTCCAGTCAGGCGCAGATTACTGGCTGATCAATTTGACCGATTCCGGTGAAATCATTCCGCTGACGCCCCTGACAAGCGTGCCTCTGACCAAGCCTTGGTTTGTCGGCATTGCCAATATCCGGGGTAATCTTTACGCAGTCGCCGATTTTTCTGCTTTTCAGGGCAAAGAAGCTACCCCACATAACACCAGTTCGCGCTTGTTACTGATTGGTACGCGCCATGGCAATAATGCGGCTCTGCTGGTGACGCGAATGCTCGGTCTGCGCAACGTGGATGATCTGACCCTCGTGTCGGCTGATGCGGATGCGCCGCTTTGGGCAAATGCCGCCTATACCGACAAAGACGGCCGTCGCTGGAAATTGCTTAACGTTCGCGAACTTCTGGCGGATGAAGATTTTATGGAGATTGGCTTTTGAGCCAGTTTTGTATCAAACCCGTACTTGACAACCCGTGTCCTCAAAAAGGCGTAACCGGAGAAGCACAATGGCGTTCAATTTGAAATTGCCTAATTTTTTGTCTGGCGGTAAAGACGCCCCAGATCAAACCATATCGGCAGCCACGGTTATGGATGATGCGCCGTCGGTGGACAAGCAAAAGACCGGGGGGGGCTTGGGTATTCTGGGTCAGTATTCCGTCACCAAACAGATGCAAATTCTGGGTGGGATTCTAGTCTTGTTGATGGCGACCGTCGCCGCTGTCATTTATCACGATAACCGGGAGTCAGCCTATGGCAGCGCGTATATCGCCACCGCCGGTGAAATGCGAATGCTTTCCCAGCGTTTGGCCAAAGGATCTGCTCTTGCGCTACGAGGCGAGACTTCGGCATTCAAACAGTTGCTTGAGTCGCGGACATTATTTGACAGTTCGCTGAATTACCTGAGAAATGGCGGCTCGTTGTATGGCATAGAAGTTCCACCCTCCCCTGACAGCGTGCGGCCCCAGTTGCAGGCGCTTTCCACGCTCTGGGAAAAAACCAACAAGAACGCCCTTAAGTTGCTTGAGATGCAGGGGATATTGGTCGTCCTTGGCTCGGAAGCAAAATCTATTAGTGACAAGGAAGCACGGATTCTTGAGCTTTCCGAGCAGGTTGCTGCGTTGAAACTGCAAAGCGGTGCCAGTGCTCGGGAAATCGCTACGGCTAGCCAGATGGTGATGTTGACGCAGCGGATTGCAAAAAACGCCAGCGCACTGCAGTACGGCGACGAAATTCCCCCTGAAATCGTTTTTCTGCTGGGTAAGGACGTCAACACCTTCCGCGATTTGCTGAATGCGTTGATCAAGGGTAGTGATGTGCTGCGAATTGCAGGCGCGACGGATGCGGAAACCAAAACCAAGTTAACCGAACTGCATGCCAATTTTCAAGACTTTCAGGCAGCCGTTAACAACATTCTAGGTGGCGTGCAAAATCTGATAATCGCCAAGCAAGCGGGAACAAATATTTTCCGTGATAGCGAAGAATTGCTGCAGGGGACTGACGCGTTAGCGCAAGCCTACCAGCAAGGAATTGCCGAGCGCGCGATCTACGGCATCATGCTGGCTGCCTTGATTCTCCTTGCATTGGGTGCCGTATCGATGATGGCCAAAGTGTACCTTGTCGACAAGCGTCGCCAGGCGGAAGCCGCCGACCAAAGCCGGCAGACCATTGAGTTAGTCAACCGGCAGAATCAGGACGCCATTTTGCGCCTGATGAACGAACTCGGGGATCTTGCTGACGGCGACCTGACCGTTACGGCAACGGTGTCTGAGGATATTACCGGGGCCATTGCTGATTCAATCAACTACACCATTGAAGAGCTGCGTGTGCTGGTGGGTCGAATCAACGATGCGGCAGGTCGAGTCACCATGGCTACCGAGACTGCCCAACAAACTTCAGCCGAGTTGCTTGATGCAGCGAAACGTCAGTCTGTGGAAATTCAGAACGCCGGTCATTCTGTTCTGGCGATGGCCAGTTCAATGACCAAGGTGTCCGGTGACGCCGACCAGTCTGCACAGGTGGCGCTTAAGTCACTGGCTGCTGCTGACAAGGGTACGCAGGCAGTACAGGACTCGATCAAAGGCATGAACGAAATTCGCGAGCAGATTCAGGAAACCTCTAAGCGCATCAAGCGTCTTGGCGAATCCTCGCAGGAAATTGGTGAAATCGTGGAACTGATTTCAGATATTACCGAGCAAACCAACGTGCTGGCGTTGAACGCTGCCATTCAGGCGGCCTCAGCCGGTGAGGCCGGGCGCGGATTTACTGTGGTTGCGGAAGAAGTGCAGCGTCTTGCGGAACGTTCCGGCGAGGCGACGAAGCAGATTGCGGCGATTGTGAAGACCATTCAGACGGATACGCAGGGTGCCGTTTCTGCTATGGAAGAATCAACGCGCGGTGTGGTTGACGGTGCCAAGCTGTCCGACGCTGCCGGCCAGGCGTTGGCGGAAATTGGTGCGGTTTCGCAAAATCTTGCTGAGTTGATCGAGAACATCTCCGATGCAACGCGTCAGCAGGCTGATTCAGCTACGGGCGTGGCGGGCAAGATGCAGGATATTCTGCGGGTTACGGAGCAGACGACGGCCGGTACACAAAAGACAGCGACGGCGGTCGGCGAACTGGCTGGTCTGGCAACGGAGCTAAAGGGTTCGGTTGCCGGCTTCAAGGTGGGCTAATCGCCCTGAGCAGAGATCGGAGACACTGCCCCACATGAATGCCGCGACAGAATTCGATGTCGGCCCACTGACCTGGGTCAAGAGCGAGATCGATCTCGCGTTGGAACGCGCTGATCAGGCGTTACAGCAATACACGGCCAGTGTTATGGCCGGACCAGGTGATCTCACGCAGATCAAGTTCTGTCGTACGCATTTGCACCAGGTTCAGGGTGCGCTGACCATTGTTGGTCTGGATGGCGTGACGCAATTCGCCGAAGCCGTTGAGGCTATGCTGGAAGCCATCGAGCAGCTTGTTCGACCGGCGGGTGAAACCTCAATCGATCTTGTCCGGCGCGCACTGGCGGCTATCGGACATTATCTGGATGACTTGATTAATAGTCAGCCTAATCAGCCCCTACGCCTTTTGTCGCTGTACCGCGAGGTGCAAGCGGCTCGGGGAATCGAGCGCGTTTCGGCCACAGATCTTTTCTTCCCTGATCTAACGGTACGTCCTCCGCGCCGCGAATCGCCGATCAAAAAAATCGCACAAGCCGATTTCCAACGCTTGCTGCGGCAGGAACGTGCGCGCTTCCAGCGCGGGTTTCTGGCGTGGTTGCGGGCGCCACAGGATCGCAGTGGCGTGAGTGAGATGCTGGATGCGGTGAAGCGCATTGAGGCAACTCAGGATGCTGCACCAGCACGTTCATTCTGGTGGGTGGCCAGTGGTTTTCTTTCGGCGCTAGCCGAAGGTTCTTTGCCAGAAGAACCCAATATCAAACAGCTTTGCGCGCGCATCGATCTGCAAATTCGCCGGTTGTTCGAGGGTTCGAAAAACGTCGCAGAACGGGTGATGCGCGATGCACTATATTTTGTCGCCAGCGCCGACAGCAATAACAGTGCCGTTCAACTGGTCAAAGATACCTATCAACTGCACGCGGCCATCCCGACATCGGATGCCAGTGCGCCGGCGCCGGAAGAGGCTGTCCGCCGCCGGTTACGCGATGTTATTACAGCAACCGAGGAAGCTTGGAACAAATACTGTGCGGGTACGCTGCAGTCTCTGCCCTTGTTCAAGGAGCACGCTAACAGCCTGTCTGCTGTGGTCGAGGAGCTTGGCCACACGGACTACCGCCGGCTGGCGCAAGCCATTGCGGCGGCAGCCAATTGGCTTGCGGAAGACAGTGCGCGATATTCGGAAGCGCTGGCGATGGAAATCGCAACAGCGATCCTGCTGACCCAGAATGCCCAGGAAAACTTCCAGAAACTGGGCGGCGATTTCGCGCACCAGGTCGATGTGACGGTGGCGCGCATACATGGATGCTTCGCCGGGATTACGCCGCAACCGGGCTCGGAAATCCCCCTGCTCGACGAAATGTCGCGTCAAGCGCAGGAAAAACTGCTGATCGGGCAGGTCGCCAAGGAAATTCAGAGCAATCTTGCCCAGATCGAACAGGTGCTCGACGCCTTTTTCCGGGATGCCAGCAAGCGTGATGATCTCAGTGGTCTCGAGGTTCCACTGCGCCAGATCGGCGGCGCTCTGACCATGATGCGTCACGATGGCGCCGTAGCGGCCTTGAGCGAATGTTCGGTTGAAATCAAACGCTTTGCAGAACCCGAATACGTGCCTCAGGAAAGCGATTTTGAACGCGTCGCCAATGAGTTGTCGATTATCGGTTTCTTCATTGACTCGCTGCAACATGGGGCGCTCAATTTCGAGACGTTTGTCAGACAGATGCAGTCTGAACCCGGCAAGGTGGCCGAAGATCTGGATCTCGCCGATGAAGATGAGTCCGGTGTTTCGGTTGAGCAGGAGCATGAACAACAGAAGCTTGAAACGCATGCACTGCTTGGTGCGCTGAAGCAGCAGCCCGACGATGCAGGCCTGCGCGCTGAAATAAAACGCAATCTGACTGCGCTGCAGAAGGACGCCGATCTCGTTGCGGACACGGCTCTGGGTGAGCAAGCCAAGGCCATGCTGTCGGCCATGGACGCCGGTGAGGACGCCCCGCTACAAATCGATCAGGTCATGGCAGCACTCAGACCGGTATTGTCGGAATCGCTCAAACCATCAGCAGCAACAATTCAGTTATCCCAGTCGAGCAACGAAGAAATCGACGCAGAACTTCTGGGAATTTTCCTTGAAGAAGCCAACGAAGTTTTGGTGACCATCAACGAAAATTCGCAGGTTCTGAAAGATCAGCCGCACAACGCCGAGTTGTTGACCACAATCCGGCGCTCTTTCCATACCCTTAAAGGCAGCGGCCGCATGGTCGGCCTCAAAGACGTAGGTGAAGCGGCCTGGGCTGTTGAGCAGACACTTAACCTCTGGTTGCGTCAGGAACTTGAAGTTGGTGATGCGCTCTTTGATCTGATCAGTCAGTCGCACAAGGTTTTCGCACTATGGGTCAGGTATCTTGAAACGCATGCCGGCGTGGCTCCTGATCCGGCTGTAATGGTAGCACTGGCCGAATCACTGCGGCGCGGCAAAGAGGATCATGATGAGGATCCACTTCCTCGCGTATCCGACTCCGCCAGCATCGATCTTGTCGAGCAAGAAGTTTACGAGCCGGAAACTGAATCGGAGCCCGTAGTTACTGAAGAGACGGCGCTGGAGTTCCCTCAGCAAATCAGGGAGCCTATACGGACGGCCGAGATAATTGCCCTTGATTTCCCCGCAAGGCAGTCTGCGCCCGACGACGGTGATTTTACATTTGATCTTCAAGCGGTCGAAATAACCGATTTAGATTTTGATGCTCACCCGGCGGAGAATTCTTCGGCATCCGCTGATGAGATTTCATTGTCTCCAGAGCCTCTAGGTGGGGAGCCGTTGCCAGCGATAAATTCGTTTGCGCCATTCTCCACGAATGAAATTGAGACGCCAACGCGGAACTCCATTTCGCCGGTGTTGTATGAGATTTTTTCCGAGGAGGCCAATGCGCACTTGGAAACCCTAGAGCGCGAACTCCCCGTGCTTGAGCAGGATGAGGTCGTGCCGACGCCGCATGACATGTACCGGGCGGCGCATACGCTGGCCGGCATTTCCGCAACCGTTGGCATACCTGCAGTTAATCAGCTCGGGCTGGCGCTTGAACACGCATTGCTGCGCCGTGACAATTCAGCTCATCCGGGCAGTCTGGAAGCCCTAGGAATCATCAGACAGGCCGTGGGTGAAGTCGGCCTGATGCTTTCAGTACTTGCCGAGCAACAAGAGCCTGAAGTCCCTCCGGGATTGGTCGATGCGCTTGATGCGCTCTACCCGGCAAACATAGTCGTTCCACACGAACAGACAGAAATTCAGGACGCTGAGCAGGAATTGCCGGCGATTGCTGAGTTGCCGTCGCCTCAAGAGGCGGCCAAGGCTGAGTTTGCTCAGCCGGCCACATTTACAGTTGAAATTCAGAAACTGCAGGACGAGATTGACGAGCAGCTTTTGCCAATTTTCCTCGAAGAGGCGCTCGATCTCAACCAGGGTATTGCTACCCAGTTACGTTCATGGCGCAGTGCGCCAGCCAATATTGAAGCGGTCAGAACGCTCACCCGATTGTTGCACACCCTGAAAGGCAGCGCGCGCATGGCCGGCGCAATGAAACTGGGTGAGATCACGCATGCCATCGAGTCGCGCGTTGAAGAAGCCAGCCGGGCGGGCAGTCCGTCGCTGTCGGTGATAGACGAAATCACCAATGCCTTTGATGCCGTGCTGCACATTGTAGAACGCCTTGAAAGCGGCGAGTCGCTTGATCCGCCGCCAGTTGAATTCAGTGCGCAGATCGAAGCCCAACACGTGCCTCAGCCATCAGTTGCCGAACTGACTGCAGCAACGCCAGCTGTCAAAACAGCGGCAGCAGCGGAAACTGACAGCACTACCTTTGAACGCCGCGCTGATCGCCAACGGGCCCCGGAAGCGGAACTTGAGGTTGATGCGCTCGCGCAACGCGCCACTTTGCGGGTGCGTGCCGATCTGATTGACCGCCTGGTTAACGAGGCGGGAGAATTGTCGATCGCACGCGCGCGGATTGAAGGCGAGATGCGCAGTCTGAAAGAATCGCTGCTTGATTTGACTGAAAACGTGATTCGCCTGCGTCGTCAATTGCGTGAAATCGAAATTCAGGCTGAATCGCAGATGCAATCGCGAACGGCTCAAACGGATGAACAGCACGCTGGATTCGACCCGCTGGAATTTGACCGGTTCACTCGCTTCCAGGAGCTGACCCGGATGATGGCCGAGTCAGTCAACGACGTGGCCACGGTTCAGCAGAATTTGCTCAAGAACCTTGACGATGCCAACGCTGCCATCATCGCGCAGGCACGCATGAATCGAGAAGTACAGCAGGAATTGATGGCCGTTCGCATGGTGCCGTTTGGCAGTTTGGCCGATCGTCTGTACCGCATTGTCCGGCAAACCTCTAAAGAGCTTAACAAGCGCGCCAATTTAGAAATAACGGGCGGCCAGGTTGAACTGGACCGTAGCGTGCTGGACAAGATGGGGGCACCACTTGAACACATGTTGCGCAATGCCGTGGCGCACGGCTTGGAAGAGCGCGATGTTCGCGTCGCTCTCGGCAAGCCGGATATTGGCGAAATATCGCTCGCGCTCAAGCAGGAAGGCAACGAAATCATCCTGAGTTTTTCCGATGATGGCGCCGGCCTTGATTTCGAACGCATTCGCGCACGCGCGCTGGACGCCGGGTTGCTGGAGGTGGATGAAGAGGCTGACCCGGCACGTCTTGCTGCCCTGATTTTTACCCCAGGCTTTACTACAGCAACGGAAGTGTCGCAGGTGTCTGGTCGTGGTATCGGCATGGATGTCGTCAAAACCGAAGTCACCAGTCTGGGCGGGCGCATCGAAACCCTTTCCACGCCGGGTCAGGGAACCGAATTTCGCCTTTATATCCCGCTGACGCTGGCGGTGACCAAAGCGCTTCTAGTGCGTGCCGGCAACAAACGCTATGCCATTCCTTCGGTAATGATCGAGCAGGTGCTTGATCTGAAGGAAACTGCATTAACGCGTATTCGCGAAGCTGGATCGGCCGAGTGGATGGGGCATCACTATCCGTTTAACTATTTGCCGCATCTGCTTGGTGATACGCAAGCTTTGCCCGAACAGCACCGTCAATACTGGACATTGCTGTTACGCAGCGGTACTCGGCGGATAGCGATTCAGGTTGATGCTCTCATGGGCAATCAGGAAATCGTCGTCAAAAATATCGGGCCGCAGCTCGCCCGGGTTATTGGGGTTGATGGGGCCACCGTGCTGGGTGACGGCCAAGTCGTGCTGATTCTCAACCCGGTGGCTTTGAGCAGTCATATCCACGCCACTGAATTTGTCGAACCGATTCCGAGCGCAACCGTGCACACTGAAGAAGAGGCTGCATCAGCTGCCTTGCCGACGGTGATGGTGGTCGATGACTCGCTGACCGTGCGCAAGATTGCCGGCCGTCTGCTTGCGCGTGAAGGGTATCAGGTGATCACCGCCAAGGATGGCATTGAAGCACTGGAGCATCTGCTCGACGTGATTCCGGATGTCATGCTGGTCGATATCGAAATGCCGCGTATGGATGGTTTTGATCTCACGCGGAACATCCGCGCCGACGTGCGCCTGAAGGGTATCCCGATCATCATGATTACTTCACGCACGGCCGACAAGCACCGTTCATATGCCTTTGAAATCGGCGTCAATCACTACCTTGGAAAGCCGTATCAGGAGGAAGAATTATTGCGACTGGTGGCTGATCACGTCGCCAAGCAACGGCAGCCGGTTTAAGCGCTGGATAGTGCGTTAGCGTTTGATATCTTACTCAATCCGCCAGCGGATGCTAGGAATCAGACGGGAATGGAATCAAGCATTGATTACCTTTGTGTCGGGCGCTGTTAAAATGGGCGCATGCGCAGTATCAATCTGACAGACCATTTTCTCATCGCCATGCCAGCAATGGACGATCCGTATTTTTCAAAATCCCTGATCTATGTTGCCGAGCACAATGAACAGGGCGCTCTGGGCCTGATTGTCAATCGACCGATTGACATGAATCTGGCAACCTTTTTTGAAAAAATCGACGTTCCGTTCGAGTCCGGTAACGCCATAAATCTGTCCAAACTTCCCATTTTCTTTGGTGGTCCCGTACAAACCGACCGAGGTTTTGTTTTGCATCGGCCTGTCGGTGAGTGGCAATCCACCTTGGTCGTCAATCAGGACGTTGGCCTGACCAGCTCGCGCGACGTGCTGCAGGCCCTTGCCCGCGACGGTGAGCCAAGCGAAATGTTGGTAACCTTGGGCTATTCCGGATGGGGTGCCGGACAGCTGGAACACGAACTGGCACAAAATGCCTGGCTGACGGTGCCTGCCGAACAGCACATCTTGTTTGACACGCTATTCGAAGAAAGGCTTTCTTCAGCGATGGGGCTTCTGGGGATCGACTTCAGCAATCTGGCCGAGAATGCCGGGCATGCCTGAATCCATCAAGCGACCCAGTGGTACGGTTTTGGCCTTTGATTTCGGGGAGAAGCGCATTGGCGTTGCGGTTGGCGAACGCTCGCTTGGCCAGGCTCATCCACTGACGACGATTCGCAGCGAGGTTAACAGCGAACGATTTACCCGCATCGCGGCGCTGATCAGCGAGTGGCAACCGGGCAGTCTGGTGGTCGGCCTGCCGCTAGGGCTTGATGGCACCGCGCATGCCATGACCGCGCGCTGTACCCGCTTTGCCAATCAGTTGCGCGGACGCTTTGCTTTGCCTGTCGACTACGCTGAAGAGCGCCTGAGCTCGGTCGAAGCAGAAGAGAAATTGCGCGAATGCGGCCACAATGCGCTAAGCGCCAAAGAACACCTGGATGCGCTAGCCGCCCAAATTATCCTGCAGTGCTTTTTTGACAGCACCCCCCAACGACTTTTTGACGACTCGCCGGAACGCACACAACATGCCCATCACAAAATTACCTGACGCCGAAGCGCAATGCGCCGAACTGGCCGAGCTGATACGCCCGCAGTTACAGCAAAATACCGTGCTGGTCGGCATCCATAGCGGCGGGGTTTGGATTGCCCGGCGCTTGATCGAATTACTCGGGCTGCCCGGTGAAATCGGGCTGATTGATGTCTCCTTCTACCGCGATGACTTTGGTGAGAAGGGCTTGCACCCGCAAGTCAAACCGACGTCGATACCGTTCGATGTCGAAGGTCGGTCACTGATTCTGGTCGATGACGTTCTTTTCACCGGTCGCACAACGCGTGCCGCGATCAATGAACTGTTCGATTATGGACGCCCGGCTAGCATCAAGCTTGCCGTTTTGGCTGATCGTGGTAGTCGCGAACTGCCGATTTATGCCGAATTCTGCACATGGCAGGTTGAACTGGGAGACAAGGAAGAGCTTGTTCTTGAACCCGACGCAACAGGAAAATTGCAATGGAGGCGAATCCAGCATGCATAAGCCAGCGCAGCGCAATCCACAACTTAACGCCAACGGCGAACTGACACACCTGCTCTCAATTGACGGCCTGCCCAAAGAGGCCTTGATTCATATCCTCGATACCGCATCCAGCTTTCTTGAAATATCAGACCGGGATGTAAAAAAGGTCCCATTGTTGCGTGGCAAGAGCGTGTTCAACCTGTTTTTCGAGAACTCCACGCGTACCCGTACCACCTTTGAAATTGCCGCCAAGCGCCTTTCCGCCGACGTTATTAACCTCGACGTGTCGCGCTCCTCGACGGCCAAAGGTGAAACGCTGCTCGATACCGTCGACAATCTGGTGGCCATGCATGCCGACATGTTTGTTGTGCGTCACGCCTCGTCAGGCGCGCCCTATTTGATCGTCGATCACCTGCATCGCATCGGTCGATCCGATGTGCACGTGGTCAATGCCGGTGATGGCCGGCACGCGCACCCGACGCAGGGCCTGCTCGACATGTACACCATACGACACTACAAAAAAGATTTTTCACGGCTGACCGTGGCCATCGTTGGCGACATTCTGCATTCGCGCGTTGCCCGCTCCGATATTCATGCGCTGAATACCCTGGGCGCAGCGGAGGTTCGGGCTGTCGGGCCGCAGACCCTGTTACCCACAGCTCTTGAGAAAATGGGTGTACGCGTTTGCAATGATTTGCAGGAAGGGCTCAAGGACTGTGACGTGGTGATCACGCTGCGCTTGCAGAATGAACGCATGAATGGTGCCTTGCTGCCCTCGGCACGTGAGTATTTCAAATGCTACGGACTCACACCTCAAACACTGGCGCTGGCCAAACCGGATGCCATCGTAATGCATCCGGGGCCAATGAACCGCGGTGTTGAAATAGATTCTGTGGTCGCTGATGGGCCACAGGCGGTGATTCTGCCGCAAGTCACCTTCGGCATTGCAGTGCGGATGGCGGTAATGAGCATACTGGCGGGGAACTAAGCGATGCGCGACGACCTGAACAATACACATTTGCAGATCAAGAATGGCCGGGTGATTGACCCTAAAAATGGCATAGATGCCAAGACCGATATATTTATTACGAATGGGCGTGTTGCGTCCATCGGCCAGCCGCCCGCGGGTTTCACGCCAGGCCAGGTGATTGATGCCAGCGATCGGATCGTCTGCCCGGGTTTTGTTGATTTATCGACGCGCCTGGGTGGCCTGGAATCCGAGCTTGCCGCCGCCGTTGCCGGCGGTGTGACCGCCGTGGCCTGCCCGCCCGACACCAAACCGCCGCTCGATGAACCGGGTCTGGTTGAACGACTGGTCAGGCGCAGCGAAGCACTCGGTTTGGCGCGAGTTTTCCCGATTGGAGCGCTGACCCAGCAACTGGCGGGTGAAAAATTGGCAGAGATGGGCAGTCTTGCGCAGGCCGGCTGCATCGCCTTCTCGCAGGCCAAACAACCGGTCTTTGATACGCAGGTACTGCTACGTGCCATGCAATATGCAGCAACCTTTGATTACGCCATCCGTTTGCAGCCGCAGGATCATTACTTGGCGCGTGATGGGGTCGCCCATGATGGCGAAGTCGCTTCACGGCTTGGCCTCGCCGGTATTCCGGTATGTGCCGAAACTGTAGCGATTTCCACCGCACTGCAACTAGCGCGTGAAACCGGGGTTCGCCTGCATCTTGCCCGGCTATCGTCCGCCGCCGGTGTCGCGCTGGTACGCGAGGCCAAACGAGCCGGTCTTAAGGTCAGTTGCGATATTGCGATTCACCACTTGCATCTCTCAGAAGTGGATATCGGCTATTTCGACAGCCATGCCCGCTTTGATCCTCCTCTGCGATCGGGTAGCGATCGCGACGCGTTGCGCGTCGCGGTGGCAGAAGGCTTGGCCGCGATTTGCTCAGATCACACCCCGGTTGATGAGGACGGCAAGCAACTTCCCTTTGCCGAAGCACTACCGGGCGCTACCGGCCTGGAGCTTTTGCTGCCCTTGGTTCTGAAATGGGCTGAGCAGGAAAAAATCCCCCTGCTGACGGCCCTGGCCAGAGTGACCTGCGATCCGGCCGCGATTCTTGGCATCGAATGCGGATCGCTGACCATCGGTTTTCCGGCAGATATTTGCATATTCGATCCAGTCGAGCCATGGGTCGTCACGGCGGAAAGTTTGCGCAGTCAGGGCAAGAACACCCCTTTTCTGGGGTATGAAATGGCAGGCCGGGTGCATACAACGTTGGTCAGCGGGCGCATCGTATTCGAAGCCTGAATGTGAGGTATTCCAAAGATTTTATGAACCGGCCTACAAGGCAGGCAGGGCGCGCATCTTCAAACATTGTGTCGCAAGAGTCAATGTGCATGCACCTTCCAGGCCGGCCGTCGGAAATCGGCTAGGAGCAGCCTGCGGCGCTCTCCATCAGAGCGGCTCTACTCTGAAACGAGCCATCCAACCAACTCGAACAGTTCGGCGATTCATTATTTTCAATTGATTCACTACAGGAGTAACTTGTTCTGATGAATCAGAGCGTCATTCATGCATTGCTGGCGGCGGCCCTCTTCGGGGCCAGCACGCCCCTGGCTAAGTGGCTGAGTGGTGATGTGTCGCCATTGTTGCTGGCCGGCTTACTCTATCTGGGCAGCGGCGGTGGTCTTGTAGCTACCCGATTGATTCGTGACCGGTGCTGGAAACCGTCCGGTCTCATCCGCACTGAATGGCCCTGGTTGCTCGGCGCCGTTTTTTTCGGTGGAATACTCGGGCCGGTCGCTTTGATGTTCGGGTTGACTCAAACAAGCGGTTCGACGGCCTCCCTGTTGCTTAACTTGGAAGCAGTCTTAACTGCCGTGATAGCTTGGGTCGTATTCAAGGAGAACGCTGGCCGTCGCATCGTTCTGGGCATGACCGTCATCGTAATCGGCAGCGTCGTGCTGTCTTGGCCAGCCGGCGAAAGCATTGCTTCTGACTGGGTTGGCCCGCTCGCCATCGCGATAGCTTGTTTGTGTTGGGCGATCGATAACAATCTGACGCGCAAAGTTTCAGCCACGGACGCGGTCTTCATCGCCGCCACCAAAGGCGTGATTGCCGGCGTAGTTAATACCGGACTAGCGTTGTCGCTGGGAGCGAGCCTTCCGGCGTATGTAACAACGCTGTCGACGATGGTGATCGGCCTTGCCGGTTACGGCTTCAGTCTTGTCTTTTTCGTGCTTGCCCTACGAGGATTGGGGACGGCGCGCACCGGAGCGTATTTTTCCACGGCACCGTTTATCGGTGCGGCTGCATCGCTGATTTTGCTGGGGGAGTCGTCCTCGCCGGCCTTCTGGCTAGCGGCCGGCTTGATGGGCTGGGGCGTCTGGTTGCATCTGACGGAGCATCATGCGCATGAACACCCGCATGACCTTCTTGAACATACGCATTCGCACATTCATGACAATCACCACCAGCATATGCACGCCGCCGAATCAGAGATAACTGAACCGCATGAACACCGGCACAAGCACTTGGTGATAACGCATCATCATCCGCATTTTCCGGATATCCACCACCGGCATTCGCACTGAAGCGATGGCTCTGACGGCATATCTGGGGCTTTTTTTCGTGGCTTTCGGCGCTGCCACGCTTTTGCCATTGCAATCCGAAGTGGTTCTCGTCGGCTTGCTGGCGCACGGAGAGCATTCACCGTGGGCATTGATTGCCACTGCAACGACGGGAAATGTACTCGGATCGTTCGTCAATTGGATACTTGGGCGCTATGTCGAACGGTGGCGTGACCGACGTTGGTTTCCAGTTAGCAGCGAAAAACTGGCAAGTGCGCAACGCAGTTACCATCGATATGGGCGCTGGTCTCTGCTGTTAAGCTGGGTCCCGCTCATTGGTGACCCGCTGACCGTCGTTGCCGGCATCATGCGCGAGCCATTGCGTAGTTTCCTGCCGATTGTCTTTATCGCGAAGCTCGGACGCTATTTAGTCTTGGCCGCAATAACATTGCAGATTTTTGAGCGCTAAGTCGCAGTTCCGTGGCGCGTATTCATCGAACTACAGATAGGTTATGTCGAACAGCCGCGCGACGTATACCGCTCGGGTCGCCGGCTTGCCTCGACTTGACGCCACGAACATCTCTTGCAATCAGTTTCCTGCACTTCAATCCTTGATGGCCGGAAGGACAAGTTTGGGTCTTGGATTCAACCGGTGGATGCAACACACTAGAAACTGCGTAGGCAGAAGGAGTGTTGCAAATGAAGCAGAGACGACGAATCTATTACACGGAAAGCCAGAAATCGATAATGTGGGATCGCTGGCAGAAAGGTGAGTCCCTCAGTCAGATCGCGTAGTTGTTTGATCGAGGCCCCTCGGCGATACAAGGCATTTTGGCAGAGACAGGCGGGAGACGTCCTGCGCAAAGACGTCGCTCAAGATTGGCGCTGACATTAGCTGAGCGGGAAGAAATTTCAGTTGGTCTGGCACAGGGTGATTCGATTCGTTTGATAGCGACACTACTTGGACGAGCGCCATCCACTATCAGTCGCGAGATCAATCGTAACGGTGGCCCGGAAAATGGAGCAGTGGCATTCTTTGAGAACGAGTGCGGACTTACCCGTAAGTTACCCGTAAGCCGGCTCCGAACATGCCGTCCGGATCTGGCTTGAGTCAGGCTTTGATTACTTGATCCGCATGTCGTTTTTGACGGATTTGACGCCACTGACGTGGCGAGTTACTTCGACCGCCTTGTTGACGGCGGTTTGCGAACTGACAAAGCCGCTCAGTTGTACTACACCCTTGAAGGTTTCGACGTTAATTTCAGCGGATTTGAGTGTCGCTTCATTGACAATGGCGGCCTTCACTTTGGTGGTAATTACGCTATCGTCAATGTATTCACCGGTGCCTTCCTGTTTCGACGTTGACGCGCAGCCGACGAATGAAACCAGTGCAACGGCCATCAATAAAGTAGATAAAAATTTGCCGAGTTGTTTCATGATTGACTTCTCCAGAAGTTATAGAACTGGGTTTCTGGCTTTTCAGTGCAGCAAACCCACAAAATTAGAATAAGCACAATGGAAATTGTCGTCGGTACGCTGGCGCACATAGACCCTGAGATTTTTTGACGAACGGCGGTGACCGAACAGGAATCGCTGGAAGCCTCGTAAACATTGCCTCTCAGGGCATGCCCTGCTGAGACCGCCGTTTGACGGGCGTTACAGCGGTCCGTCGGTGGGGCGAGACTTCGCACTCCAAGGGCGGACGGCTATGTCATGTCGCACTGTCGGTTCGCCAAAGCGGATCTCCCCTTAATAATGCGGGTGACCAACCTTGAAGAATGCAGAGCTTCAGTGCTTTTTGGCATCCTTGATGACATTCTTCAGATTGCCAATTTGGTGCTGTGCTTTTCCTTCAACCTGTTTCTTCAGGCCCTTTGCTTGCTGCTCGGTATTGCCAACCAGCTTGCCAGCTTCTTCCTGAATTTTTCCGCCGATATCTTTAAGGTTGCCTTTGACTTGATCCTTGTTCATGTGTAATGCCTCGCTCAATGGTTTATGTCGCTGATGCACGAACCGAAATCGGTCCGTCCTGCGGGCCGTAAAAACCAAAACCTCACGATCCCGTTGCAGCAACAATGGACTTGAGCCCAGGTAGAGTCTGTTCGCCATCGCACATTGCAAAGGGAAATACAGAGGTTCAATGACCGTGACGGAATCTAGTTTCCTATGCGTGCCGCCGTGCAGAGACGATGAACGGATTGGCGTACTGTCGTTTCGGATGCCCGTCGTATTTTTGCGTTCACCTTTGACGCCGCAAAACGGCAAATTGAGGTTCTACCAGAGCGATCGTCAGATAAATGATCGCAATTCTTGCCGCAATTGTTTGAGTGCATGAGAACAGAGGATCAGGATGTAAGAAATGAAGACCTATGACAAGTTCGCGGACAAATCAGGAAGCCACCCCGAGCACAAGCAGGAAAGTGTGAGGCGGTTGAATTCCACAACAAGCGTATTTATCACGAGATGAAAATAAAAACCAAAAAGCTTACCGAACAAACCGCAAGGTACTGATGATTATGAACAGTTGATCGCGGAAGAGGCTAGCTTCAACGCCAAGCCAATGATTGAGGAAGCCACCTTCTTCATCGCCGAACGGCGTGGCTTTACCCCGGGAGCCGAATTGTCCGATTGGCTTCAGGCCGAAGCCGAGACGGAAAACCTGCTGCGCAGTCCGGACATCGAACGCCGTAAATCGGCCTTGAATGATCAGCGCGACAAGGCCTCTTCCGCAGAAATTTTCACGGCTGAATCGAGAATCGGAAGCGAGCCCGATGAAATTAACGAAGCCAACATTTCGGTCTGCTAATCGACACCTTTTGGAGATAAATAAATTGATGAACCCGAAACTATAGACTCGGCACGATTTATCCGTGAACTTTAGGGTGTTGAACGAATATCACTGCGTATGGAAAAAGAGGGCGCCTGCAAGCCGTCGCGAGAAGTACTGCACGAGAGACGAAAAAAAGTCATTCGCATGCGCCGCAAAGGCATGCCGGGAATGCAGATTGTTGGGCGCAGTGGCCTCAACAGGTATGCCGTGAATACGGCGATTACAGCGTATTCGACGGTGGGACCCGCCGCGCTCAAGCCCTCTGCACGCGGAAAGAAGCAGGGCAGTGGGCGCTTGCTGAGCGAATCGCAAGAGCGGGTGAAAAAGTCCTTCCAGGATGCTCGCATAAAATACGCCGCATGAATCACGGATTAATCTGGCCGGATCAATAGTGTCACGTAGCTGATCGACTTTGACCCAGCCGTCAATGACCGCACCAAGGACTTGTCGGCGACCGATCGTCTGTAAAGGCTGCTGTTCATCAGTTACCTGACTTTCAGCCGGCGGCAGCACGAAGGTCGGTTCAGGGTCGATTCTTGCCGATAACAGGCTTCGCCAAAATCAAGGTTGCAGCAGGCGCTGCACCGTATCGGCCGGCGCATCAATTACTTCAAGAACTTTGTGTCGCGAACTCAGGCCGCTTTTCAGGCTAACTGCGGATTTCGTCACCCCAAGTCGCTTGGCAACAAACCCGATCAGTGCTTCGTTGGCTTTCCCGTCAACGGGCGGTGCGGCGAGCCTGATTTTCAGTGCGTCGCCGTGTAATCCGGAGACCTCGGTTTTTTTTGCGCCCGGCTGGATGTGCAGTGTCAGGGTCGTACGCCCTTCATATTCACGCAGCCATTCCGTCATGGTCAGAGGAAAATAAGGATGATCTGAGCCAGCAGAATGGCGATCAGTGGCGAGAGGTCAATGTCGGCAATCGGAGCCACAATTTTTCGAATGGGGCGCAGGAAAGGTTGCGTCATCTGACCCAGCGGGCGGCTCAAGGGGGAGTGAGGATTCACCCACGAGAGAACGGCTTGCAGAAGCAATAGCCCAATCAGCAGGTAGATGCTCATGCGCAAGGTGGCCAATATACTGCGCGAAAAAATCAGGAGTGCCATGTTCTCCGGCGATAGCACTTCGAGGCTGGCGCGCATGGATATTGCGGCAACCATGACGACAACCTGTAGCAGATAGGCTGGTAAAAGGCTGGCCATATCAAGGCCGAAGATACCGGGAATGATTTTACGCAGCGGCATGACCAGCCAGTTGGTCAGTTGCAGCACAAAGGTGCCGATTTGATTACTGAAGGACACGCGAAACAATTGCATGAAGAAACGCATCAGCAGCAGGATCGACAGAAAACCGGCCAGTGATTTCAGAATCAGCAAGCCGGCCTGCAATAACAGATCAATCATGTATTCAGTCCTTACCGAGCAATTCGCCCAATTTGGCACCACGGGCGTTGGCTGCCAGTACGCCGGCAATGATGCCGTCCTTGACGCCACGCTCGGCCATTACATGCAATGCCGCCTCGGTTGTTCCGCCTTTTGAGGTTACCCGTTCACGCAGCACGCTGGCCGTAACTTCCGATTGAGCTGCCAGTTTGCTTGCTCCGAGCGCTGTTTCAATCGAGAGTTGACGCGCTTGCTTCGGCGTAAAGCCGAGTTCAATCGCTGCCTGCTGGAGGGCTTCAATGAACAGGAAGACGTAGGCAGGGCCGCTGCCGGAAATTGCTGTGATGGCGTCAAGCTGTGACTCCTCGCTGACCCAAACAGTGCTGCCCACTGCCTGCAAAACGCGTTCGGCACCAAGTTGTTCGGCCTCGGTAACGGTTGGCAAGGCATACAGCCCGGTTACGCCGCAACCGATCAGTGCTGGCGTATTGGGCATGGTGCGCACCAGTTTGCCGTAACCTCCCAGCCAGCGCGATACATCGGCTAGCCGCAAACCAGCTGCAATGCTGATGACCAGTTGATCATTTAGAAAAGGCTTGAGCGAAGCGCAAGCTTCGTGCATCTGTTGTGGCTTTACGGCCAGCAGCACGGCATCGCAGTGCAGGGCGGTGGCATCGGGCGCGGCATAACACCGTACTCCGTACGTCTTTTCAAGATGGGCTCGACTTTCCGCTCCAATCTCGATGGCGGCGATTTCACTGGCTGGGAAGCCATGATTCAGCAAACCACCGATGAGCGCATTGGCCATATTGCCGCCGCCCAGAAATGTAATTTTCATATTCTGCTTCTTTCAGAAAAACGTTCACCAAAAATTGCGGTGCCCACACGCACCAGCGTTGCGCCCTCGGCGATTGCTGCTTCGAGGTCATGGCTCATGCCCATGGACAGGGTGTCCAGATCCAGACCATTCTGTTTCAAGTGTTCGAACATCTCGCGCAGACGGCGAAAGGACAAACGTTGTTGCGCAAAATCAGCCGTTGGTGCCGGAATCGTCATTAAGCCTCGCAGTTTAAGGCGGGGCAACAACGCAATCTGGCGTGCCAGGGCTGGAACTTCATCAATCTCGGCGCCACTCTTTGATAGCTCCCCGCTGACATTAACCTGCAGACAAATCTGCAGGGGCGGCAGCGATTCAGGCCGCTGCTCGGCCAGGCGTTCAGCGATCTTCAGACGGTCAACAGAATGCACCCAGTTGAAAACTTCCGCTACCTGCCGCGTCTTGTTGCTCTGCAGCGGCCCGATAAAGTGCCACTTCAGTTTGAGCGCAGCCAGCTCTGCAATTTTATCAATGCTTTCCTGCACGTAGTTCTCGCCAAACGCGTTCTGGCCGGCTTGTGCTGCCTCCCGAATATCCGCCGTAGGCCATGTTTTACTCACGGCAAGGAGCGAAATCGATTTGGGTTGGCGTTCGTATTTTCTTGCTGCTTCGTCAATACGTGCGAGAACGGCTTGCAGGTTAGCGGAAATTGTAGTCATAATCAGACGTTGCCCGGATGCCGCAAAGTATAGCACCGCACACTGACCACCGCCGAGGACGAACCCTGATGGATATCACCGAACTGCTAGCCTTTAGTGTCAAAAACAAAGCGTCTGACTTGCACTTGTCGTCAGGCCTGCCGCCAATGATCCGTGTGCACGGCGATGTGCGGCGCATCAATTTGCCGGCTATGGAGCACAAGGACGTGCATTCGATGGTGTATGACATCATGAATGACGGGCAGCGGAAGCATTACGAAGAGACGCTGGAGTGCGACTTTTCGTTCGAGATTCCCAATCTGGCGCGCTTTCGCGTCAATGCCTTCAATCAGAACCGGGGTGCCGCCGCAGTATTCCGAACCATTCCTTCCAAGGTGTTGACCCTTGAAGACTTGAATTGCCCGAAAATATTCAAGGACATTGCCGAGTACCCGCGTGGCATTGTACTGGTCACCGGCCCGACCGGCTCGGGTAAGTCGACCACCTTGGCGGCAATGGTTAACCACGTGAATGAAAACGAACACGCCCACATCCTGACTATCGAGGATCCGATCGAGTTCGTGCATGAATCCAAGAAGTGCCTGATCAATCAGCGTGAAGTCGGTCCGCATACCCTGTCTTTTTCCAACGCCTTGCGTTCGGCGCTGCGTGAAGATCCGGATGTCATTTTGGTTGGTGAGATGCGCGATCTGGAAACAATTCGTCTGGCACTGTCCGGTGCCGAAACCGGCCACCTTGTTTTTGCCACTTTGCACACGTCGAGTGCCGCCAAGACGATTGACCGTATCGTTGATGTTTTCCCCGCGGCTGAAAAAGAAATGGTTCGCTCGATGCTCTCCGAATCCCTGCGTGCGGTTATTTCACAAACCCTGCTCAAGACCAAGGATGGAACAGGCCGTATGGCCGCGCACGAGATCATGATCGGTACCCCGGCCATTCGCAATCTGATTCGGGAAAATAAAGTGGCGCAGATGTACTCGGCAATCCAGACCGGTGCTCAACTGGGGATGCAAACCCTCGATCAGAATCTGCTTGACCTCGTTCGACGGAATCTCGTTTCCGCTGCCGAAGCTCGCGGCAAGGCCGCTAACAAAGATGCTTTCCCGGGTGCATAGGCTAATAAGGGGTTAGGGGTAAATATGGAACGCGATCAAGCTCTAAAATTCATGCACGACCTTCTGCGCCTGATGTCGCAGAAAAACGGTTCAGACCTCTTCATTACTGCCAATTTTCCGCCGGCCATCAAGGTCGACGGCAAGATAACGCCGGTATCCAACCAAGTATTAACTTCTCAGCATACTGCGGAGTTGGCGCGGTCGATCATGAACGACCGGCAGGCCGCCGAGTTTGAGTCGACCAAGGAATGTAATTTTGCCATTTCACCTTCGGGCATTGGCCGTTTCCGGGTCAATACGCTGATTCAGCAAGGGCGCGTCGCCGTGGTTTGTCGCACAATCAACCTGACCATCCCGACACTGGATGATCTTGGTTTGCCGACGGTGCTTAAAGATATCGCCATGACCAAGCGCGGCCTGGTTATTTTTGTTGGCGGCACGGGTACTGGCAAAACCACGTCGCTGGCGGCACTGGTTGATCACCGCAACAAGAACAGTCACGGCCACATCATTACAGTGGAAGATCCAATCGAATTCATTCACGACCACAAGGGCTGCATTATTACGCAGCGTGAGATAGGCGTTGATACGGACTCCTGGGAAGCGGCGCTGAAGAACACCTTGCGCCAGGCGCCGGATGTCATCCTGATGGGTGAAATACGCGATCGTGAAACAATGGATCACGCCATTGCCTTTGCCGAGACCGGGCATCTTTGTCTGGCTACCCTGCACGCTAACAGCGCCAATCAAGCCATCGACCGTATCATCAATTTCTTCCCCGAAGAACGCAGGCATCAGTTGCTGATGGACCTTTCGCTCAACTTGCGTGCCCTTGTTTCACAACGCCTGTTGCCAAAAAAAGACGGTAAAGGGCGTGCGGCAGCGATTGAAATTCTGCTCAACTCGCCACTTATTTCCGATCTCATCTTCAAGGGCGAGGTTCACGAAATCAAGGAGATTATGAAAAAATCCCGCGAACTCGGCATGCAGACCTTCGATCAGGCGCTTTTCGATCACTTCGAGGCTGGGCGTATTTCGTACGAAGACGCTCTGCGTAATGCTGATTCAGTCAATGACCTGCGCTTGCAGATCAAATTGTACGGTAAGGAATCGCAAGATAAAGACTTGAACTCGGGGATCGGACACCTCGAAGTCGTATAGTTATTGCGCTGGAAAGCCGCACAACGTATGCGTTATCGCATTTTGTGCGGTTTTTTTTCGTCCCGCAACGCAGGACCGGAATCAAACACTCGTCTGCTAGTATGGTTATTTCCCGCATTGTGGAACAACGTCTTTCTGGTTGAAATATGGCTTAAAAAGCGTAAGATTGATCCTCTTGGGAGACGACTCGCTGTTCGACCCCACCAGGGTTGATACAAGCAGCCGCCCTCCAGAGACTCAAGAGGCGGAGAGGAAATGTTCGAAGTACGTATTCATAGCCGTGGTAGCCAGGCAATGGCTGCAACAGTGGAAATGCACTTGATTACCGCACTGGAGAAGTGGGTAAACTCAAGGCCTGTTGGCGTTGTTGAGCACAGAGGGCGGGTGCATTTGCGGCAATTATTTCCCGAGTCGCTAACATACCATTCAGATTTATCAAGTTCAAGCGTTCTAAGCACCCGAAACGACAACGGCCAAAGGATTGGATTCCTTTGGCCGTTGTCGTTTCGGGTTGTGCGGTTGAGTTCCCCATTATTTCTTCGGACATATCCCCATGAAATCTAAGAAAGCAAAGTTCCCAGGCGTTCCCAGCGTCATTCACGGCAATGGCGCAGTGGCCCACGTCATGAGCCATGTCTGTGGCGGCGTGATCGGCTACCCGATCACCCCATCCACGGAGATCGCCGAGATCTATGAAGCCTTTCGTTCCGAAGGGGGGCTCAATGTTTTCGGGAAGCACCCGTTTTTCTTTGAGCCCGAAGGCGAGCACTCAGCGCAAAGTGGTGCGCTCGGTGCACAGCTGACCGGCGGACAGTTCATTTCCAATGCCTCGTCGAGTCAGGGTATTTTGTACGCACTCGAATCCCACTATGTCACGGTCGGCAAGAAAGTCGGCGGTTTTGTGCTGCAGGTCGCGGCGCGTGTTGTGTCCAAGCATTCACTTAATGTCATGGCCGGCCATGATGACGTTTATGCCTTGCTTTCCTCAGGCTACACCATTTTGTTCGGTTCCAACCCGCAGGAAGCGGCCGACCTGGCTGCCATTTCCTACCGTGTCTCCTCGCTTTCGCTAATCCCTGTAGCCAACGCCATGGATGGTTTCTCTACCAGCCACATGATGAGCGAGGCGATGATGCCCGAGCCGGAGTTGCTGCGTGAGTACCTCGGCGATCCGGCTGGCCGTATCGTTTGCCCGACATTGGCTCAGGAGATGCTTTACGGTGCCAAGGGGCGTGTGTATCAACTGAATCAGTTTTTGACGCGAAACATGGCTGACATCGCCGAGGGCGATCTTGTTGCCCTGAAGAAATTCCTTGATACCCATGCGGCCAAAGTCGAGAAAGATAATGACGGCGCGCTGGTTGCCAAAACGCTGGGCTGGATTCCCGCAGAAATCCACGGCCAGTGGAAGCGTCAGTGGGTCAATGCGTTTGAAAAGGGCACGCGCCAGCTGGTGCCGGCGCAAGTTGACGTTAACAACCCGGGTCTTACCGGTGCTGTTCAAAACCAGCCCGACTTCCAGGCGGGTGCGGTCGATCACCGTACGCACTTCGTTAGTGCGGTTCCTGATTTGGTTCGCCAGGCCATGGCTGAGTACTCCGAATTAACCGGCCGCAAGTATGAACCTGTGCATACCTTCATGTGTGACGATGCCGATTCGGTTATGGTCGGCCTCGGTTCAGTCACCGATGACGTCGAGGCAGTAGTCACCTACTTGCGTAGCAAAGGCAAGAAAGTGGGTCTGGTTTCAGTCAAGATGTTGCAACCTTTTCCCGAGGCCGAACTGGTTGCGGCATTGAAGGGCAAAAAAACAATCACGGTTCTAGAACGTTCCGATCAGACGGCGCTGACTACTTTCGTCACCCAGGCCTTGTTCAAGGCACGTGAAAATGCAGACCATGTTCGCCATGCCGGCATTCCGGCGATCAAGGCCATGCCCCAGCTGACCACGGCTATTTTCGGGTTGGGCGGCCACGACCTGCAACCGCGCCACTTGATTGCGGCCTTCAAGAACATGGAAGGCGGCAAAAGCGCGCCGTTGATCTACTTGGGCTCGCAATTCTTCTCCAAAAATCCGCCCCCCCGCGTTGCTGAAATGCAGAAGCGTTTGAAGGCCGCCTATCCTGAAACCGAGATGATGGCGCTGGAAACCGGTGAAAACCCCAGGCTGTTACCGGATTCGGCCTTCCGTGTTCGCTTCCACTCGGTGGGTGGTTACGGCACCATCGCTTCAGGCAAACTGCTGACCGACATCTTGGCCGGCGTGCTGGAAATGCACTCGAAATCTGCGCCGAAATATGGTTCTGAGAAGAGCGGCGCGCCAACCAATTTCTACATTACCCTGAGCCCGGAAGTGATCAAAATCACCAATGCCGAGCTCGAAGATGTTGAGGTTGTCATTTCGCCGGATCACCGGGCGTTTAGTCACACCAATCCATTGAAAGGGCTGGTGGCTGGTGGCACATTCATACTGCAATCGTCTGCTACCCCCGAGGAAGTCTGGGCGGAACTACCGCCGCAGGCCAGAAAAACCATTCGCGAGAAGAAAATCAACTTCCTTATCATCGATGCCTTTGCTGTTGCCAAGCGCAACGCGCCGACGCCCGAGCTGGCCACGCGCATGATGGGCATTGCCTTTATCGGTGCCGTGGCGGCACACGTTCCGCAAGTTTCTGCCGGCGCATCCGCCAAGGTGATTCTAGAGAAAATTCAAAAGCAGATTGCCAAGAAATTTGGTAGTAAGGGCGGTGCGGTTGTCGAAGGCAATATGGCGGTTATCCGCGAAGGTGTCGAGGCCGCGTGCAAGGTCGATTACAACACGGCGGGATTTGCCAAGATCGACGCCAAGCCGGCACCGATTTCCCTGCTCAATGTCTCGCTTTCAGCTTCGATGTGCCAGTCCTCGGGCTCGTCCGGCTGCGGCGGCATGTTCGACCGCGAGTATTTCAACGACATGGTCGCGACGCCTTTCAAAGAAGGTACCATCGGCGAAGCGCCGGTGTTGCCGGGTACCGGCATGTTCATGCCGGCAGGCACGGCAGGCTCGAAGGACAAGGGGCTGTTCCGCCGTACCGTTCCCGTGTTTAACCCCGATCTGTGTACGGGCTGTATGGAGTGCGCCCTGGTTTGCCCGGATGCGGCAATTCCGAACACCGTGCATGACATCCACGAACTGCTGCTCACCGGCATCCGCCAGATTGATGTCACCGAAGCTCAGCGTGAAGTGATGCGTGCCCAAGTGTATTTCGTTTCCGATGCGGTACGCGATGCCTATCGGCAGAGCAAGGATGCGCGGGCTTTGCACCAGTTGGTTGCCGAAGCGGCGTCGAAGATCGTTACCAAGCAGGCCACCCTGCTCGCCAACTTCAGCAAGCTGGTTGATTTGCTGGCCACCTACCCGGTCGCCAAGACCCGTCCATTCTTCGATGCCATGGAGAAAGCCACACCCGGTAGCGGTGGTCTTTTCAGTGTCAATATTGATCCGTGGAAGTGCACCGGCTGTCTTGAGTGTCTCGATGTGTGTGGCCCCAATGCCCTGACTGCACAGGAGCAGGACGCAAATGTGCTGAGCCGTTTGCAGGATCGATTCGAATTCATGAGCAAGACGCCAAACACCCCCGCGCGCTTTGTTGACGGTTCGATCGAGGCCGGAGGTGAAATTAAGCGCCTGCTTCTTGATCGCGACAATTACTATTCGACCACGGGCGGCCACGGTGGTTGCCGTGGTTGTGGGGAAGTAACTGCTATCCGTCTGGTTATGGCTACCAACCATGCGATTACAGAAAAGCGTCGCAGCGACCACATCGCCGATCTGGAGAAACTGCTTGCCGGCCTGACGGCCAAGCAGGCTTCGTTACCGGCCAAGGAAAAGTCGCGCAGTGGACGTATTGGCGCCCTTATCACCACGCTGGAAAAGCGCCTTTACCTCTACGAAGGCGGCCCGACCGGCAACGGCCCTTCCGGTGCAGTGATCGCCAACTCCACCGGTTGCAGCAGTGTCTATGCGTCGACGTTCCCGTTTAATGCCTATAACGATCCGTGGGTTAACAGCTTGTTCCAAGATGCCCAACCACTCGCCAAAGGCATCTTTGAGGGCATCTCGGCGCAGGCCGTTTCTGATGTGCGCGCACTACGCCTAGCCCGTCTTGAACTCGACGATGCCTACGTTGCAGAAACCCATGATGCGGAATTCCGCATGCTGTCGTGGAGTCAGTTCAGCAAGGAAGAGCTCGGTTTGCTGCCAACCGTGATGACCGTCGGTGGTGATGGTGCGACGTACGACATCGGTTTCGGTGCGTTATCGCGCATCCTGGCCAGTGACACCCCGATCAAGGTGCTGGTGCTCAATACTGGTGCCTACTCTAACACCGGTGGTCAGGCGTCGACGTCCAGTTTTATCGGGCAGGATTCCGATCTGGCACGTTTCGGTGCGGCGCATAGCGGCAAACATGAAGCGCGCAAGGAATTGGGTCTGATCGCCTCTTTCCACTCCAACGTGTTCGTGTGTTCAACCAGCACCGCGTTGCAGAACCACTTCCTCAAGAACACCATGGAGTTCATCACCTATACCGATTCGCCGGCCGTTCTCGACGTCTACACACCCTGCCAGGGCGAGCATGGCGTGGCCGACAACGTCTCCGCCCGCCAGTCGCGCCTGGCTGTGGAGAGCCGCATGAATCCGGTATTCGTGCATGATCCACGCCGTGGCAAGAACCTGCATGACTGGTTCTCGCTCGAAGGCAACCCGGATCCTGAAAGCGTCTGGACGACGACAACAATCGAGCATCTGGACGACGATGGCAAGTTGCAACTGATGACCGTAGCGCTGACGCCGGCCAACTTCGCGCTGACTGAAATACGCTTCAAGAAGCAGTTTCGCAAACTGGCAACCGATGCCGCCAACCTCGTTCCTGTCGATGAATTCATTGACCTGAGCGAAGAGCAGCGTCGAGGCAAAACACCGTTCATCTATTCGACCGACAGCAAAAAACGTCTGATCAAGGTTGGTGTTTCCAGCACAGTTGTCGCGTTGGTTGAGGAGCGCCGCAAGTACTGGAACCTGTTGCAGTACCTTGACGGACAGCATGTCTCCAGGATGAGTGCCGAATACAAGGTGGGTATCGCTGCCTTGCAGGCGCAGGTTCAGGATTCTGTGAAGCAGCGCGATTCTTCACTCGACGGCTTTGCCCGCGCCATGTCTGAACTGGCCGCCGCCAGCAAAGCACAGGTTGGCAACGGGACGGTCATACCGATCATGCCGGTATCGGGCGCATCGGCTTCTGCAGCGACCGCTCCCGCTGTCCCGGCGGCAGGTGGTGACGCGCTGGTAAATTACGATATTGCGGATCAGGTGAAATGCACTGACTGCAAGACCTGTTATCAGGATCTTCCGGAACTGTTCGAGAAGACCCGAATCATAGTGAACGGCGAGAGCAAGGTTGTAGCCCAGATAATCCCGGGCGCCCTTGATCGCATAACGGTAACCCCAGAGCTGAAGAGCCGCATCAAGCGGGTCTCAGCGAATTGCGATGCGGAGATCATTCATGAGTAACGAAGCAACGCCTTCCGGCCAGAACGATCTGCACCGCTACTTGAACGCCAGCACTACGCTGGACAGTACGCGGGCACAGCTCGAAGCCCTGGAACAATCCGAAGCGGTGGAGGACTTCCACAATCAAATGGCGCTCCTGCAGCGCCGCTTGTTGAACGAGCCGGGCGCCTTCCGCGACATGTTTATCGCAGACGGCACCAACGCCGTAATCTGGGAATTCAAGCAACCGGAACTCAGTCCGGAGTTCGTCAAAACTTTCTGGAATTTGATTCTGCGCGACGACGATACCAGCAAGGTGCTCATGCGCTTTGTCTGGAACGTGCCGCTGGGTCTCAAGCGAAAGTTTATCCGCGCCATTGACCAGCACCTCTCGGATCGTTATCCGATGTTCAAGGGATTGTCGGAAGACTGGCCGGCCGACAATTACATTCCGCCGTACATTCGTGACCCTGGCGAACGCTCGCAAGACTTCGGGCTGGTCAATCAAGGCTACCTCGGCTACATGAACCTCGGCTACAGTAATCGCGAAGTCGAAATGTTCGTCTGGCTCGAGGCCTTGCGCGACAAACAGTGCGAAGATAAGCCTTGCGAAGTTGGTGTTCATGTTGCCGGCAAGTTCGAACCCAAGGGCGGCTGCCCGGTCAAGATACATATTCCGGAAATGTTGAATCTGCTTGGTACGGGTCGTTTCCGTGAAGCCATGGAGTTGATCGAGAACTGCAATCCGCTGCCTAATGTGACCGGTCGCGTCTGCCCGCAGGAGTTGCAGTGTCAAGGCGTTTGCGCGCATACGAAACAGCCGATTGAAATCGGCCAGATTGAGTGGTATTTGCCGCAACGCGAAAAACTGGTCAATGCCGATGGCATTGCTGCCCGCTTTGCAGGATTCCCCGATCCGTGGGTCAAAGCCGACAACCCCCCGGTGGCGGTGGTCGGCTCCGGCCCGGCCGGGCTGATCAATGCCTATCTGCTGGCCGCTGAAGGCTTCCCGGTCACGATCTTCGAAGCCTTCCACGCCTTGGGTGGCGTGTTGCGCTACGGCATTCCGGAGTTCCGCCTGCCCAACGAGTTGATCGACGATGTGGTCGGCAAAATCAAGCTGCTTGGCGGCAAGTTTGTGGCCAACTTCGTAGTCGGCAAGACGGCGACCATTCAAGATCTGAAGAACGCCGGTTTCTGGAAGGTTTTCGTTGGTACCGGCGCCGGCTTGCCGCGCTTTATGAACGTTCCCGGGGAGCACCTGATCAACGTTATGTCGGCCAACGAGTTCCTGACCCGCGTCAACCTGATGCAGGGGTTGCGCGAGGACTACGAAACACCGCTGCCCGAAACGCGTGGCAAGGAAGTGATCATCATTGGTGCTGGTAACACAGCGATGGATTCGGCGCGCACCGCGCGTCGTCTCGGTGCCAACGTCACCATTGTTTATCGCCGCACCCAAGCCGAAATGCCGGTGCGCAAAGAAGAGTTGCACCATGCCATTGAAGAAGGTATCCAACTTAAGTTCCTGCGCGCGCCGTGCGAGTTTGTTGGCGATGACAAGACAAACTTCGTCACGCACGCCATGCTCGACGTCATGGACCTCGGCGAACCCGATGCTTCTGGACGCCGCAGCCCGATATCCACAGGCGAGGTCGAGCCGATGAAGGTCGATCTGGTGATCATGGCGCTTGGCAACACACCGAATCCGATCATCAAGGACTCCGAACCGACGCTCAAGCTGACCAAATGGGGGTCGATCGACGTTGCTCAGGGTTCGCAAAAAACCTCGCTCGCCGGGGTATTCACCGGTGGCGACGCGGCACGGGGCGGCTCAACGGCCATTCGTGCAGCGGGCGATGGTCAGGCAGCGGCGCGCGAAATCGTCGGCGAAATGAATCTCTCGCCCGAAGAAATCGTCAAGATGGTTACCAGCGCCGGGTATTACACGCATCTCGGCACGGCTCCGCAGACCATCGTCGAAAAAACCGAGTTAGCGGGTGGCATCGTCGAATTCATCGTGCATTCGCCGCTGGTCGCCAGCGCTGCTCGCGCCGGTCAATTCGTCCGCGTGCTGGGTTGGCCGAATGGCGAACTGATTCCGCTGACGCTCGCTGACTGGGACACCAAGGCCGGGACTATCTGTCTCGTCATTCAAGGCATGGGCACCAGCAGTATCGAGATGAACCAGATGAAAGTCGGTGACTCGTTTGCCGGCATCGCCGGTCCGCTCGGCATGGCGAGTGCGCTCCATCGATACGAGGGCAACAAGACCGTGGTGTTTACGGCGGGTGGTGTCGGCTTGCCGCCGGTCTTCCCAATCATGCGCGAGCACTTGCGCCTGGGTAACCACGTCACGTTGATCTCCGGTTTCCGCAACGCGGATCTGCTGTTCTGGACTAAGGACGACGAGCGCATTGGCAAGCTGAAAGGCGAGTTTGGAGACCAGCTTGAGGTCATCTACACCAGCAACGACGGCAGTTTCGGTATCAAGGGCTTTGTCACAGGCCCGCTGCAAGAGTTGCTCGACGCCAACAAGGCTGGGAAAGGCCGCGAGATCGCCGAAGTCGTCACCATCGGCCCGCCGCTGATGATGCGTGCGGTGAGCGACCTGACCAAGCCCTACGGCGTGAAAACGGTAGCCAGCTTGAACTCGATCATGGTCGACGCCACCGGCATGTGCGGCGCCTGTATGGTGCCGGTGACCATCGAAGGTAAAATGGTTCGCAAGCACGCATGTGTCGACGGGCCTGAGCTGGATAGTCACATTATTGACTGGGACAAGTTCCTGCCGCGCTTCGGCCAATTCAAGCCGCAGGAACTGGCGAGCAAGGTCAAACACGGCTTGGCCTGACCTTTGCCAATCCCACAGTTAAGACGGGGCGGCTTCGGCGGCCCCGTTTTTATCGGGGCTTCGCGATTGCCGGATGGAAAATGAAGATACGACCCAAAAGAGACTTTGAAGCCGGGCAATGTTCTGGAAACAGTCAATTGGTGCTAAATATTCGCTATCATTGGTTTATTGCTCGTTGTTGAGCTCAAACCCTTTTTAAACCAACAAACAGGAGTGTCACGAGATGAGTATTTCGGAGAAAGTGAAGTCGAACCTTGCGTACAGCAAGGAATTGGTTGAGTCAGGGCTTGATGGCGCAAAGGAAGCGCGCAAGTCAGTGCTGGAAGCCGATGAAACGACCGACATAGTGGCGGTCGCTGCGCAGGAATCGTGGCAAGCCGGGGCGATTGGCGTGCTCGCCGGGGCTGTTTTTGGGGCCCTGACCGATGATCGTAACCCGGTTCGTGGCGTGCTTGCAGGTGGGCTTCTCGGCGGGGTGGTGGGCTATGGCGGCAGCTTTGCATGGAAAACCAGACCGTTGACCACGGCCATGGTTCGTGAGGCCGGCAAGCGTGTCGGCACCACCCGGGACAGGCACTGGCTGACCGGGCACCCGATTAACTACGGCTGATCAATTTTCACCTGAGTACCGGCCTGTAGCCCGCACCCGTTGGACTGCAAAGCACTGTATTGGTCTGAAGCTCTAGGTTACGATCTAAACTGCAGTTTCACGCGACGGTTGTCGCACACTCCAATGAAAGGAAATTTCATGCCAACAATGGTTATTGCCAACAAACTGGTAGCGCTCTGCAAACAAGGGAAGAACACGCGCGCATTAGATACGCTCTATGCGGATGATGTTGTTAGCGTGGAAGCTGTTGCGATGCCAGGTGCTCAGCAAGAAGTGAAGGGGCTGGCAGCGGTGAAGGCCAAGGTGAAATGGTGGTATGACAATCACCAGATTCATTCCGCCATTGTCGCGGGGCCCTGGCCGCATGGCGATCAATTCATCGTCGGCTTTCAGCACGATGTAACCAACAAGACCTCCGGTAAACGATTGATGATGGAGGAAATGGGGCTCTATACGATCTGCAACGGCAAGATCGTGCGTGAAGAGTTTTTCTACGAGGCAGGCAAGTAGGTCCCAAGGTGGCTGCATCTGGCGGCTGGATATATTGGGCGCTGCTATCCGCTGTATTTGCAGCGCTTACGGCAATCTTTGCCAAAATCGGTATTCAGGGTGTTGACTCGGATCTGGCTACGCTGATTCGAACAGCAGTCATCATCATCGTACTATCGGTCTTTGTCTGGTTTGCCGGCAAGTGGAGCAATCCGTTTAATCTGCCGGGCAGGACCTGGGCGTTTCTTGGCTTGTCCGGCCTGGCGACCGGAGCGTCGTGGGTTTGTTACTTCCGCGCGCTGCAGATTGGTGAAGCGTCGAAGGTGGCGCCGATCGATAAGTTGAGTCTGGTGCTTGTGGCTATTTTCGCGTTTGCCTTTCTTGGTGAGCGCCCGTCCTTGCGTGACTGGACGGGTATCGCCATGGTCGCAGGCGGCGTGCTGGTGTTGGCGATCAAACGCTAGCGCAAACTCCAGCGCTCGTTATCACCACCGCGTTCCATCAACTCGCCGAGTTGAAGCTTCAGAGGTGATTGTGTTCGGCCTTCATGCAAGCGGATCGACGACGCGCGGGACGCCAAACCGGCCGGCAGGAAAACCGAGGCTGAATTTCCTGCATCGTCAGCCGGCAAGAGGAATGCCGGGTGGCGTGCCATTTGACCGGTTTGCTTGTCACGCATTTCGGCTATCAACGGCGCCGGTTCGCCGGAAAACAGGCTAGCCGTAACGATCAGGTCGCCGTCATTTTTGTCACTGCGAGAATAGAGGCTGCTTATTAAGCCCAAGGCGTAGTGTTCCTGCTGCGGCAGTTGAATAGCCAGAAGCCCTCTGAAAATCAGGCGTGAATCACCGCTATCGGCAGTTCGGATCAGCTGAATTTGATCAGAATCCTGTCGCGTAACACGCCAAGTCTCGGCTTTGCTGCCGCTGTCCTCAGCGTCCTGAACAGAATGGCCAAAAATGGCGATCTGATTCGTGCTGAGCTGACTGCCAAACGTTGTTGAGGTGACCGGGTTTTTTAGCCCCTTGCCACCCAGGTGGCGATGAATGCTCTCCAGTCCGGCAGCGACAATGGTAAATGAGACGTCGGCGGGAGCCTCTCGAGCGGCCTGCTGGGGAGAATTCAGATGGTCAGCCAAGGTGCCCAAGAGCGCAGTGCAAGCCTCTGAAGACAAGCCGCCGCCGAGTTTGAGGCTTTCCGGCGATTCCCCTGCAGCCAGCAGTTCAATACGTTTGCGCATCTTGCGCAGAACACCGTTGACAGAGAGCCAGCGTCGGACGCTGGCTGTACGCACGTTGTCATGTATAGGCCGGTCCTGTGATAAATCAAGCGCGAAACAGCAGGATTTTGGGTTCTGATCCGGGATGGTCAGTATCGCTGCCTGCTCACGCCAGCGCGCCAACCAGCGGGTTGCCGCTGCAAACTGGGCGCGAGAGAGATCAAACGGGCGAGCCAGATGCAGTAGCAGAACCATTCCATATTGGCCGCTTAGTGTTGATTCGCTGGTTTCTCCAAGCAGGCTGTCTTTTACCGGTTCGCGCTCAACACCGAGTTGTTCAGCGGAGGCCAATACGGAATGTAGGATTCTCCAGAACTCGGTATCCAGTTCAACGCCCGCGATGTAACAATTCATCTGCTCCATGCGCAGACAGGACATGACGCGGTGGGCGACTTTACCGCTAAAGCGGGTGAGTGAGGAATCGCCGTCAAGGCAGGCGCGTAGGCAATGCAGGTAGGCGGTAGCCGAGGCACGCCAAAGCCGGCGTGTCAGATTCAGTGCCGTCTGTTCGGCCGATAGCAATGGTAAGGGTTTGTTTTCATAGCGGCGCTGGCAATCGCTACTTACTGCAAAAAGGGTTTTACGCAACACTTCCATGGTCTTGAAGCGTTCGCGAGCCGACAGTTGGAAGCTATTGAGGGCTTCAATCTGTTTTACAAACTCGGCCAGCATGGCCGGTGCATTAGCTTGCGGCTGACCGGCAAGCCAAGCTGCTGCGCTATTGGAATCAAAAAACGCTGACTTGATATCTGATTGCGTCATCGGCAAAGAAAACCAAGTCATTGACAACCACCTTTAAGGGCCAAGTCCGAAATCTTGTCATAACGGTGCCGGGGTTCCGGCACCGATTCATACACGACAGCTGCTTATTTCTTTGGGTCTTCGCAAAGTTCGAGCAACACACCGCCGGTTGATTTGGGGTGCAGGAAGGCGATATTCAGCCCTTCAGCGCCCTTGCGCGGCACTTTGTCAATCAGTTGCACGCCTTTTTCTTCCAGTTCGGTCAGGTTGGCTTGCAGCCCATCGACAGCAAAAGCCAGATGCTGGATGCCTTCACCCTTTTTCTCGATGAATTTTGCGATCGGGCCATCCGGTGCGGTGGATTCCAGCAATTCGATTTTGGCTTGTCCGATTTTGAAGAACGCCGTTCTGACTTTTTGCTCAGGCACTTCTTCAATGGCATAGCATTTCAGACCCAGTTGCTTTTCCCAAAACGGGATGGCTTCGTCCAGGCTTTTGACAGCGATACCAATGTGTTCAATATGCGATACGTTCATTGCAGTTCCCTTCGGTTGAAAAAAATGGATAGACCTAATCCGACATTATCGTATATCGCGAGCCTGAATGCACTCAAGCAAAATTCTTGGGGGTCTGACGGTACGACCAGATGAGCATGGCGATGCCAGCCACGATCATGGGCAGCGATAGCCATTGCCCCATGCTGACAACGTCCGATACGCCAAAAATTCCGTGATCAGGGGTCCGGAAGTATTCGGTAATAAAACGAAAACTGCCGTAGCCGATTAGGAACGCAGCCGAGACTGCGCCACGCGGCCGGGCTGATGACGAGTAAAGCCACAGGATGACAAAGAGGGCAACCCCTTCCAGTCCGGCCTGATAAAGTTGTGAAGGGTGGCGTGGCAGGCTGTCAACCTGCGGAAAGACCATGGCCCAAGGCAGTGATGGGGCAGCGATGCGCCCCCACAGCTCGCCGTTAATGAAGTTGCCGATGCGTCCTGTTGCCAGGCCGAGCGGTACCAGTGGGGCAATGAAGTCAGTGATATCCAGCCAGGTGCGCTGCGTCTTGTAGGCATAAATTGCCATGGCGATTAGCACACCGAGCAAGCCACCGTGGAAGGCCATGCCGCCTTTCCATACGGCAACGATTTCCAGTGGATGTGAGAAATAATATCCCGGTTCGTAAAACAGTACCTGCCCGAGACGTCCGCCCAGAATAACCCCGAGAACGCCGTAGAACAGCAGGTCGTCAAGTTGCGGCACTGTCCAGCCGGCCTTGATAAGTTGCGGGTGATTCAAAATGCGCCGCTTGCCCAGCCACCAGAACTGAAGAAAAGCTGCCAAGTACATCAAGCCGTACCAGCGAATAGCCAGCGGGCCGAGCGAGATGGCAATAGGGTCGAACTGTGGATGAATCAACATGGGATACACATGGAACGAACCACCTAGGAAGCTTTCATATAGAATTCCGATTATATCGCGCCATCTAGGGTGCTATTTTGTTTTGGAGACTTAGTATGCCTAACTACCGTTCCCGTACTTCCACCCATGGCCGCAACATGGCTGGCGCACGATCCTTGTGGCGCGCCACAGGCATGAAGGACGGCGACTTCGGCAAACCGATTATTGCGGTGGTCAACTCCTTCACGCAATTCGTGCCCGGGCACGTGCACCTCAAGGATTTGGGACAGCTTGTGGCGCGTGAGATCGAAGCCGCAGGCGGCGTTGCCAAGGAATTCAATACCATCGCCATCGATGACGGCATCGCCATGGGCCACGACGGCATGCTCTATTCGCTGCCCTCGCGCGATCTGATCGCCGACTCGGTCGAATACATGGTCAACGGCCATTGCGCCGATGCCATGGTGTGCATCTCGAACTGCGACAAGATCACCCCCGGAATGTTGATGGCAGCGATGCGCGTGAACATCCCGACCATCTTTGTTTCTGGCGGGCCCATGGAGGCGGGCAAGGTGAAAATGGCAAGTGGACAGGTTATTCACCTTGACCTCGTCGACGCCATGGTCAAAGCCGCGGACGATAGCGTTTCTGACGCCGATCTGGCTGAAATTGAACGTTCGGCCTGCCCGACCTGCGGGTCGTGCTCGGGCATGTTTACCGCTAATTCGATGAACTGTCTGACCGAGGCGTTAGGTCTTTCCCTGCCGGGTAACGGCACGCTACTGGCGACGCACGCCGACCGCAAGGAACTGTTTCTGAAAGCAGGTCGCCAGATCGTCGAGTTGTGCCATCGCTACTACGAGCAAGACGATGCCTCGGTGCTGCCGCGCAGCCTCGCATCGTTCAAAGCTTTTGAGAATGCCATTACGCTTGACGTAGCGATGGGTGGCTCGACCAATACCGTTCTACACCTGCTGGCCACCGCGCAGGAAGCCGGTGTTAATTTCACCATGGCTGATATCGACCGTATTTCACGCAAGGTGCCCTGTCTGTGCAAAGTGGCACCGGCGACCGACAAATACCACATCGAAGACGTACATCGTGCCGGCGGCATCTTGGGTATTCTCGGCGAACTGGATCGTTGTGGTCTGCTGCACCGCGACGTGCCGACCGTACACGCCAAAACTTTGGGTGAAGCGCTCGATATGGGTGATGTGATGCACCGAGCCCATGAGAACTATATTTATGAGTTTTTCCGTGCGGCGCCTGGCGGCATTCCTACACAGACGGCGTTCTCTCAGAACCAGCGCTATCCGGAACTCGATCTTGATCGTACTCACGGCTGTATTCGTGATCAGGCCAATGCGTATTCGAAGGAGGGTGGTCTGGCGGTGCTTTACGGCAACATCGCGCTGGACGGCTGCATTGTGAAAACAGCGGGCGTTGATGAAAGCATCTGGACGTTCTCCGGCAAGGCGCGTGTTTTCGAGAGTCAGGATGATTCTGTGCAAGCCATTCTGGCCGATGAGATCGTCGAAGGCGACATTGTGGTAATTCGCTACGAAGGGCCAAAGGGCGGCCCCGGTATGCAGGAAATGCTTTATCCGACTTCTTATCTGAAGTCCAAGGGCTTGGGTAAAGCCTGTGCGTTGCTCACAGACGGGCGTTTCTCAGGCGGTACCTCGGGGCTGTCAATTGGTCACGTCTCGCCGGAAGCTGCCGAGGGAGGTGCCATCGGCCTCGTTGAGGAAGGTGATACCATCGAGATCGACATACCGGCGCGCCGCATCCACCTCGCGGTGTCGGACGAGATATTGAAAGCCCGCCGCTCTGCAATGGATGCCAAAGGCGATACCGGCTGGCAACCCGCTGCGCCACGTACGCGCAAAGTTTCGCAGGCTCTGCAAGCCTACGCATTGATGGCGACTTCGGCGGCCACCGGCGCGGTGCGTGATCTTGGACAGTTGAAGCGCCGCTAAACTGATGGCGCTTAACCTCTGGCTCGGCTTCCTTGTGGCCGCCATCCTGATTGCGGTATCGCCCGGGCCGGGTGCCGCCGCGTCGATGAGCGCCGGATTGCGTTACGGCTACTGGTCGGCTACGCGCGTGATCTTCGGTTTGCAGACTGCGCTGGTCTTCCAGCTGGCGATCGTTGCTGCCGGTCTTGGCGCACTGCTGACAGTTTCCGAGCTGGCTTTCGATATCGTCAAGTTTACCGGCGCAGCCTATCTGGTCTGGCTGGGCATTCAGAAATGGCGGTCGCGACCACAGGGTGACGAAGTCAAAAGCGCACGCAGACCGGCGACCGGTTTGTTCATCGAAGGCCTGCTGGTTAACCTTACCAATCCGAAGGCCATCATCTTCATGGCCGCATTAACACCCCAATTCATCGATCCAGCGCGCCCACAATGGCCGCAGTTCCTGATCGTCGGCCTGACAATGTGCGGTGTCGATTCCGTGGTGATGTCGTGCTACGCGCTGTTGGCGACGCGTCTTCGCTGCTGGCTGCGCGATCCCGAGGCGATTAAGTTACAGAATCGTTTTTTTGGCGGGGTATTTGTCGGGGCCGGCGTCCTGCTCGCGGCAACCGGACGGAACTGATGGGTTCGCTCGAAGTCAACGGGAAGGCTTGCTGACGCGTTGACTAGTTAGCTGCCGGCGTTTTTCGTATCTGTGAGAAGCTGAGATGCTTCTCAAGTTCAAAGAAGTGAAATATGATCAGCGTGCGGTATATATCAAACACAATTATACGGAGCGAATAAATGAAGGCTATTACTATCACCCTGTTGGTCGCTACAGGATTTATGGCCGCTGGCGTAGCACAAGCGGCTGACGAGGAAGCATTGGCCAAGTCCAAGAACTGTCTGGCATGCCATACGGTTGATAAGAAGGTCGTCGGTCCGTCCTACAAGGATGTAGCCAAAAAATACGCCGGGCAGAAAGATGCCGAAGCCATGTTGACCGAGAAGGTTCTCAAGGGCGGTAAGGGTACTTGGGGTGCTGTGCCAATGCCACCGAATACGACCGTCAAGCCGGATGAGGCGAGCAAGCTGGTCAAGTGGATTCTCAGTCTGAAGTAATTGTCTGTTGTGAAAACAAGACCGGTATGCACCGGCCTTGTTTTTTTGCAGTACTTAAGACAATAAATCCTCACCAGAATAGTGCATTCTCTACCGGGTTGGCACTGATGTGATGCATCAAATGATTAGCGCTTCAAACGCGTCCGGCTTTGACTTGGATGGCAGCCGGCTGAAGCAAAGGCCCCGAGCGGCATCAGTGCTGCCCTGCCTATCTGGCACAAATTGTGCCTAGCTATTGGCTGTTATATGGCTTGCACATAGTTTTTCATTGACATGATAATGATTGGTAAGCAAAATCAATCGTTCAATAGGTATCATTCGAACCATCCTATCAACGCCGCACCCGGAGGTAACACTATGCAGTTCTCGCGTATCCCCAGCATGACGCTCGCTATCGCTGCCGCTATTGCCATGATCGGCTGCAGCCAGAAGGAAGAACCTAAACCCGTTCCGGCACCTGCGCCGGCACCGGTTGCCGCTCCGGTTCCAGCAGCAAAGCCTGAAGTTACCGTGAAACTCGGTCATGTGGCTCCGCTCACTGGCCCGCAGGCCCACCTCGGAAAAGACAACGAAAACGGCGCGCAATTGGCGATCGATGAGCTGAATTCCAAAGCCCTTGAAATCGACGGCGCCAAGATCAAGTTTGTCCTCGTTCCGGAAGACGACCAAGCCGATCCGAAGCAGGGCACCATCGTTGCCCAGAAACTGGTCGATGCCAAAGTTAACGGCGTAGTCGGTCACCTGAATTCCGGCACCACCATTCCGGCGTCCAAGATTTATTTCGATGCTGGGATTCCGCAGATTTCGGGGTCCGCAACCAATCCTAAGTACACGCAGCAGGGCTTTGCCACCGCTTTCCGTGTCATGTCCAACGACGTGCAACAGGGTAAGGTTCTGGGCGAGTACGCGGCCAAGCAGATGGCTGGGAAGACCATCGCCATCATTGACGACCGCTCGGCTTATGGCCAAGGTCTGGCCGACGAATTCGAGAAAGCCGTTGTTGCAGCTGGAGGGAAGGTTGCAGCGCGCGAATTCACCACTGACAAAGCGACGGATTTTGCAGCGATTCTGACCAAGATCAAATCGAAGAAAGTTGACGTCATCTTCTACGGCGGCATGGACGCTCAAGGCGGCCCGATGGCCAAGCAGATGAAATCTCTCGGTCTGAAAGCCAAGTTCCTGACCGGTGACGGTGGCTGTACTCCTGAATTTATCAAGCTTGCCGGCGCAGCCAGTGAAGGGCAGTACTGCTCGTTGCCAGGCGTCCCGCTCGACCAGATGCCTGGTGGCAAAGCCTTTGGTGATGCCTTTTCGGCCAAGTATGGGCAAATCCAGCTCTATGCCCCCTACGTCTATGATGCCGTAATGGTGATGGTCGACGCCATGAAGCGTGCCAATTCTGTCGAGTCTGCCAAATTTCTGCCGGAAATCGGCAAGACGGACTACCAGGGTGTGACTGCCAAGATTCAGTTTGACGACAAGGGCGACCTCAAGGGCGGTTCCATCAGCCTGTATCAGGTCAAGGATGGAAAGTGGGAATACCGTGAAACCGTCGGTGGTGCCCCGGTGGCCAAGGCCGTGGGAGAAATGAAAGAAGCAGCAACCGCCGTCAAAGATGCCGTCGTAGAGGCCGGCACAGCGGCCAAGGATGCGGTGAAGGATGTTGCCAAGGAAGGCTCCAAAGTCGCCGCCGATGTCAAGGCTGCGGTAGAAAAGAAGTAAGCACAAGTGAAACCGATCAAACGGCACCTACGGGTGCCGTTTGTCTGTTTTTAAACACATTATTCTAGAAGCATTTCAGGCCATCCATATCAATGGACATTTTCATTCAGCAAATTATTAACGGCCTTGTTCTCGGCAGTATTTACGCACTTGTCGCGCTGGGTTACACGATGGTTTACGGCATCATGGGCCTGATCAATTTTGCCCATGGTGAAGTCGTCATGATCGGTGCCATGGTCGCTTTGACGGTAATCAAGTTTCTTGCCGACAGTGGTTTGCCGGTGTTCATGATTGTTCTGATTGCTCTTATGGCGGCGGCAGCCGTATGCATGGCCGTCGGTTTCACAGTCGAGCGCATCGCCTACCGCCCGCTTCGCCGCGCGCCCAAACTGGCGCCGCTGATTACAGCTATCGGTGTCTCCATCGTTTTGCAAAATCTCGCCATGCTGGTCTGGGGGCGTAACTATCATGCCTTCCCGCCGATCATTCCGTCGTCCAATTTCAACGTTTTCGGTGCCACGATTACCGGTGTGCAAATCGCCATCATTGCTATTGCCGCGCTGATGATGAGTGGTCTAATCGTTCTCATTCATCGCACCCGCCTTGGACGCGCCATGCGCGCCACTTCCGAGAATCCGCCCATCGCGCAACTGATGGGCGTCAATATCAACCAGATTATTTCTTTTACCTTCATCATCGGTTCCGGTTTAGCCGCCGTCGCCGGGCTGATGGTCAGTGCCAACTACTCGATTGCACATTACTACATGGGCTTCATGCTCGGCCTGAAAGCTTTTACTGCGGCCGTTCTTGGCGGCATCGGCAACATTGCGGGTGCGGTGCTCGGCGGGATTCTGCTGGGGCTGATTGAGTCGCTCGGGGCCGGTTACATCGGTGACCTGACTGGTGGCTTCCTCGGCAGTCATTATCAGGACATCTTCGCCTTCTTTGTCCTGATTTGCGTACTGGTTTTCCGACCCTCCGGGCTGGTTGGCGCCAAAGTGTCGGAGCGTGCCTGATGTCCATGCTCAACACTCTCGAAAAACTGCGACACACCAAGCGCGCTGCTGTGGTGGCGACCCTGCTGATAGGACTCCTACTGGCGGCCATGCCTTTTCTCATTGGTAGTCATCTGGGTAATTCCTGGCTGCGCATTCTCGATTTCGCTCTGCTTTACATCATGCTGGCGCTCGGGCTGAACATCGTCGTCGGTTTTGCCGGACTGCTTGATCTGGGTTACATCGCGTTTTATGCGGTAGGCGCTTACCTCTATGCGCTGCTTGCCAGTCCCCATTTTGGCCTGCATTACCCAGTGTGGGTGATTATCCCGCTCGGCGCCCTGGCCGCTGGCATCGCCGGGGCGTTGCTCGGTGCCCCGACCTTGCGTCTGCGCGGCGATTATCTGGCCATCGTCACCCTTGGTTTTGGCGAAATCGTGCGCATTTTCATGAACAATCTCAACGCGCCGATCAACATCACCAACGGACCACAAGGTATTTCTGGTATCGACCCGATTCATTTCGGTGATATTACTCTCGCCAAACCAATCTCTTTTTTGGGTTTTACCATCCCGTCGTTACACGCCTACTATTACTTGTTTCTGGCTCTGGCGCTGTTTATTGTTTTTGTCACCATCCGTTTGGAAAATTCGCGTATTGGCCGCGCCTGGGTCGCTATCCGAGAAGATGAAATTGCTGCCAAAGCTTGCGGGATCAATACGCGCAATATCAAACTACTGGCCTTTACCATGGGCGCTAGCTTTGGCGGCGTTGCCGGAGGACTGTTCGCCGGTTTTCAGGGGTTTGTCAGCCCGGAGTCGTTCAACCTGATGGAGTCGATTATGGTGCTGTGCATGGTCGTTCTCGGCGGCATGGGTAACATTCCCGGCGTCATTCTCGGCGGTATTTTGCTCACCCTGCTGCCTGAAATTTTCCGTCACGGCGCCGGCCCGGTGCAAACTGCACTCTTTGGAAAAATAATTCTCGATCCTGAAGCCCTGCGCATGTTGATGTTCGGTTTGGCATTGATTGTTGTCATGCTTTACCGGCCGGCCGGCTTGTGGCCATCGCGAACACGTCGCCGCGAATTCAAGGGCGATGCTGGTGAGGATGTGCTCAAGGAGGGCGAATGACTACTGCTCTGCTTGAAGTACGCGCTGTCGCCAAGTATTTTGGCGGCGTCAAAGCTCTCCAGGATGTTTCGCTGAGCATTAACGAAGGCGAAATCTACGGTTTGATTGGCCCTAATGGAGCCGGTAAAACCACTTTCTTTAACGTCCTTACCGGGCTCTACCATCCGGATGGCGGCGAGCTCATCTTTAATGGCAAGAAGTTGCAAGCCAGCGCACCCCACAAGGCGGCCATGTGTGGCATCGCCCGTACCTTCCAGAACATCCGGCTGTTTGCCAATATGACGGCGATGGAGAATGTGATGGTGGGCCGCCATGTGCGCACTCACGCTGGCGTTTTCGGCGCGGTTCTGCACGACCCGCGCACGCGCCGAGAAGAAGACGCCATTCACCGCCGCGCCGAAGAATTGCTGCATTATGTCGGCGTTGCTGATCGCGCCAACGATATGGCGCGCAACCTTTCGTACGGCGATCAGCGCCGTCTGGAGATAGCCCGCGCACTGGCGACCGATCCCAAGCTGCTGGCGCTTGACGAACCAGCAGCCGGCATGAACGGCACTGAAACCGAAAGCCTGCGTGAGCTGATCGAAGGCATACGCTCGGACGGTATCACCGTTCTGCTTATCGAACATGACGTCAAACTGGTGATGGGCTTGTGTGATCGCGTCGCCGTGCTCGACTATGGCGAGAAAATTTGCGAGGACATTCCGTCGATCGTGCAAAAAGATCCGAAAGTCATCGAAGCCTATCTGGGAGGCAGCATTGCTTGAAGTAACCGGACTCCGCGTTGCCTACGGTGGTATTCAGGCGGTACGCAGCATTACTTTTCACGTCAATCAAGGCGAAATGGTGGCATTGATTGGCGCCAACGGGGCAGGCAAAACCAGTACGCTCAAAGCGCTGGCACGACTGCTCAACGCCGCCGGTGGTAGCGTGCGCTATTGTGGCAAGGAAATCTCGAAGCTGCCGCCGCACGATCTGATCGCCGAGGGCATCGCCTTGGTGCCGGAAGGTCGGGGCGTTTTTCCGCGCATGAGTATCCTCGAAAACCTGCAGATGGGGGCTTACCGGCGCAGCGACAAAGTGGAAATCGCAGCCGACGTTGACCACGTTTATTCCCTATTCCCACGCCTCAAGGAACGAGCGCAGCAACTGGCCGGTACCCTCTCCGGTGGCGAGCAGCAAATGCTGGCCATTGGCCGCGCATTGATGAGCCGTCCCAAACTCTTGTTACTCGATGAACCGTCGATGGGTTTGGCGCCGTTGATGGTAAATAAGATTTTTGAGGTTGTTTGCACTGTGGCTGCTGAAGGCATGACCGTTCTGCTGGTTGAGCAAAACGCCAAACTGGCGCTTGAGGTCAGCCAGCGCGGCTACGTCATGGAGAGTGGCGAAATTACCCTCACCGATGACTCGGCGCAGTTGTTGTCCAATCCGAAAGTGCGCGAAGCCTATCTCGGCGAATAGTGAGTCAATCGGGGAGTGGGTTTTCCCGGAAAGCAACGGACCAAGAAGTCACGCGAGTATTGGGAGTTGACAGGCTGGACTTGTGCCGGATACAGTAATGACCCGTTGGTCATTACTGAGTTTTTACCCCTCCCTTACTGTGAGTTCCATGTCTGTTCCAGAACTGCTTTGCTCGACCGCGAAACCCGTCCGCACAACAACGGTTATTTTTCTGCTCGTCTCGCTCATCGCTGTGCTGCTCGGCGGCTGCGGTGAGTCGCCCGCAACCAGCGCAGTGCAAGCCACGAAGCCCGCGCTAACGGTAGAGTCCATTTCGCCGCAAGTGCTGGACTGGCCGAAAACGCTCAAGGCCAACGGCAACATTGCCGCCTGGCAGGAAGCAGTCATCGGTCCGGAACTCTCGAATTACCGGATTGCCGAAGTGCTGGTCAATGTGGGTGACGTGGTTAAAAAAGGTCAGCTACTGGCTCGCATCGCGCCTGACACGGTGGATAACGAACTGGCTGAGAGTCGCGCCGCGGTGGCCGAAGCCGAAGCAACGCTGGCTGAAGCACGGGCCAATCACGAGCGTTCCAAACTGCTTCGTGAAAAAGGGTTCTATAGCGCGCAACAGAGCGTGCAAACAAAAACCGTTGCCGATACCGCACTGGCACGTCTCAATGCAGCCAGAGCGCGATTGCAAACAGCACAGTTGCGACGTGCCAATGCCAACGTGACAGCACCGGACGAAGGAGTTATTTCGTCACGTACAGCGACCGTAGGCACCTTGACACAAACCGGGCAGGAACTGTTCCGCCTGATTCGTGGAGGTCGACTGGAGTGGCGCGCAGAAGTCACTGCGGCAGAATTAGGGCGTCTGAAAATAGGGCAGTCCGCCCGCCTGATTAGCCCGAATGGTGAAGCGGTTGAAGGTACGGTGCGCGCCATAGCGCCGACGGTGGATGCAAAAACACGGACAGCGCTGGTCTATGTCGATTTGCCGTCAGGCGCGAACAAAGTCGTGAGCGCCGGCATGTTTGCCACCGGCGAGTTCAGACTTGGGCAAGAACAGGCGTTGACGTTGCCGCAATCCGCCGTGGTGATTCGCGAAGGATTTGCCTATGTGTTTCGGCTTGAGCAAGGCAAAGTGGTGCTGGTCAAGGTGGACATCGGGCGACGCAATGGCGAGCGTATCGAAGTCAGTGGACTGGATGCGAGTGCGCAAGTAGTGGCTGGCGGTGCCGGATTCCTTGCCGACGGCGATAGCGTGCGCGTTATCCCTGCCGTGAGCAATGCTCAGAGCACGACCCGGCACGACACCGGCACGCGACCATGAATGTTTCAACGTGGTCGATTCGCAACCCGACTCCGGCGGTGTTGCTCTTCATCATGCTTACTTTGTTCGGACTGTACGCCTTCAAGGCGATGAAGGTTCAGCAGTTCCCCGATATCGATTTGCCGACGGTGACTGTCACCGCGACTTTGCCCGGTGCGGCACCCGCGCAGATGGAAACCGAGGTGGCGCGCAAGATCGAAAACTCGGTCGCGACTCTGCAGGGCATCAAGCACATTTACACCAAGGTACAGGACGGTACGGCAACGGTTACTGTCGAGTTTCGTCTGGAAAAACCCACGCAGGAGGCGGTGGACGATGTGCGCGATGCCCTTTCGCGCATCCGTTCCGATTTGCCGGGCGATCTCAAAGATCCGGTCATCTCCAAGGTTAATCTTTCCGGTTCGCCGATTCTGACCTACACCGTTGCTTCGGAACGTATGGACGATGAAGCGCTGTCCTGGTTTGTCGACAACACCATCACCAAATCGCTGCTCAGTGTGCGCGGCGTGGGCGCCGTTGCGCGTGTCGGTGGCGTTACGCGCGAAATCCGGGTCGAGCTTGACCCGGCACGATTACTGGCGTTGCGGGCGACGGCGTCGGATGTTTCGCGCCAGTTAAGGCAAACCCAACAGGATGCTTCAGGCGGGCGGGCCGATGTCGGAGGTGCAGAACAAACGGTTCGTACCATTGCAACAGTGCATTCCGCCGAAGAGGTTGCTGCAATTGAAATCACACTGGCCGACGGAGCGCGGATTCGTCTGAGTGACGTCGCCACGGTCAGCGATACCGTTGCCGAGCAGCGCTCTGCCGCGCTGCTTAACGGCAAACCGGTTGTCGGCTTCGAGATCGTGCGCAGTCGTGGGGCGGGCGAGGTTGATGTGGCAGATGGCGTACGCACCACCCTGAAAAAACTGAAAGCCGATCATCCGGATATCTCAATTACTGAAGCTTTTAATTTTGTTGATCCGGTCATCGAAAACTTCGAAGGTTCAATGGCGCTGCTCATCGAAGGTGCTTTGCTTGCCGTACTGATTGTCTGGCTATTCCTGCGCGACTGGCGCGCCACCTTGGTCTCGGCCACGGCATTACCATTATCTGCCATCCCGACCTTTGGCGTGATGTACCTGATGGGTTTTACGCTCAACGTCGTCACTCTGCTCTCGATGTCGCTGGTTGTCGGTATTCTGGTTGATGATGCGATTGTCGAAATTGAAAATATCATGCGCCATTTACGTATGGGCAAATCACCGTATCAGGCGGCAATGGAAGCGGCCGACGAAATTGGCCTGGCCGTAATTGCCACTACTTTTGCGCTGATCGCCGTATTTTTGCCGACAGCATTTATGAGTGGTGTGCCGGGTAAGTTTTTTGTGCAGTTCGGGTGGACGGCAGCGATTGCCGTATTTTTTTCGCTGGTTGTCGCGCGGATGCTGACGCCGATGATGGCCGCTTACATTCTGCGCCCTCCCAAACCGGGCGATCACCAACCCCGCTGGATGGAGACTTACGCCGGATGGGCGAGCTGGTGTTTGAAACACCGTGTTTACACCACGCTGGCCACCCTTGTATTTTTCTTTGGTTCCTTCGCGCTGGTTCCTCTGCTGCCGACCGGCTTTATTCCGCCGGACGATCTTTCTCAAACACAGGTTTATATAGCGCTGCAGCCGGGTAGTACCTTTAAGGAAACGATTGCTGCTGCGGAGAAAGCGCGGGTAATTATAGAAAAAAATCCACATGTCAAAATGGTATATACCACCATTGGAGGCGGGGCGGCGGGAAGCGATCCCTTTGCTCCGCGCGGTGCCTCCGAGGTGCGCAAGGCAACGTTAACCATCAACATGACGCCACGCAAGGAGCGTGGTGGTGTAAAAAAACAAACGGTAGAGCGTCAGTTACGTGAGGCGCTGGCCGAGTTGCCTGGGGTGCAAATCAAGGTCGGTTTTGGTGGCTCCAGCGAAAAATATGTATTGGTGCTGGCCAGTGAAAATGGCTCGCTGCTCGCCGAGTATGCGCTCACCGTAGAGCGCGAGCTACGGACTCTCGCCGGCATTGGTGCCGTAAGCAGCACGGCCAGCCTGACTCGGCCGGAGCTGGTGGTGCGTCCTGATTTTGCGCGCGCCGCCGATCTGGGTGTCAGTTCGGCGGCCATCGCTGACGTCCTGCGAATTGCCACGGCTGGTGATTATGATCAAAGCGTGGCCAAGCTCAATCTTGCTCAGCGCCAGATTCCGATCATCGTCAAGCTGCCTGCTGAGGCGCGACAGGATTTAAGTTTACTTGAACGCCTGACCGTGCCTGGAAAATCCGGCCCGGTCATGATCGGAACGGTGGCCAAGCTTGAAATTACAGGTGGTCCCGCCGAGATCGATCGCTACGACCGTTTGCGCAATATCAATTTCGAAATCGAGCTGAATGAGCAGCCGCTCGGAGATGTGGAAAAACGCACGTTAGCGCTGCCCAGTCTAAAGAACTTGCCGCCCGGCATTCTGCAAGCCACCATCGGTGATGCCGAGGCCATGGGTGAGTTGTTCGCCAGCTTTGGACTGGCCATGCTCACCGGCGTGCTGTGCATCTATGTTGTGCTGGTATTGCTGTTCAAAGATTTCGTGCAGCCGGTGACGATTCTGGCGGCGCTCGTGTTGTCGATTCCAGGAGCAATTCTCGCTTTATTTGTCACGCACACGGCGCTATCAATGCCGTCAATGATTGGCCTCATCATGCTCATGGGCATCGCCACCAAGAACTCGATCCTGCTCATTGACTACGTCATCCTCGCTCGTCGTGGCGTCGGCGGTCAGCCCGGACTTGATCGTTGGCACGCGCTGCTCGATGCGTGCCGCAAGCGCGCCCGGCCGATCGTCATGACCACTGTCGCCATGGGTGCCGGCATGATGCCGATTGCCCTTGGCATCGGCGCCGATCCGAGTTTTCGGGCGCCGATGGCGATTGTCGTGATTGGCGGGTTGATCACCTCGACCTTCCTCAGCCTACTGGTGATTCCGGTGTTGTTTTCTTACGTTGATGATGCGATCAGTGCAGTGCGTCGCTGGCAGGGTCATTCCGGCGGGCTAAATAAAAGCGCCTGAGCATTTGTGAAATGTTCAGGTGCTGGTAACGCTGAGCGCAAATACGACGGGCACCGGAGACGAGAAAAAGGGCGGGTTCGGGAGGCGTTCCGGCGGAGCAAGCATCGTCAGAATTCCGTACTGCAACCGCAAGTTTTGAATGGGCTGGAGCACGCCACCATTCACAATTTTTTTTGCAATGAGAATAACCAGCTCAAATTATCAAATACAGCGGCCGACGTCCTGACCGCTTGCTTGGAGGAATGAGCCAGTAATTTGCTGAATCGGAAGCGCGAGGGGCTCACAACTCCATCGTGGCAGCAAATGCCAGTGCTTCCATCTGCGCGTGGTTGAACTGGTCAGCCGACAAACCCAGCATCCCGGCTTGCTCGGCGAGCGCCTTGCCGTCCTCGCCCTCACTGACTTTGGCCAGATCAAGGAAGGGGCCGTAAACCCCGCCATTGCCGAGCAATGCATCGCAAATGGCCTCCGGCAGACTCATGGATTCGAGCACCTTATCCATGCTTACCCCGAGCAGGGCGTCAAGCATCGAGAAGGCGCCTGTGATGAACAGATTGTCGTATTCCTGCCGGTCAACCAGGCCGTGGCCGAGCAGCTCCATCAGTCGTGCACGGGTCAGTGCGGTGTGCATCAGCGCCGGGGCCATCGGGTCTTTACTTGCAGTGGCCAGCAGGAGCGACAGCCATTTGTTGAGTTTGTTGTAACCGAGAATGGTTACCGCATGGCGGAAGGATTGGATCTCGCAGGACAGTCCAAAACCGGCTGAATTGATGTAGCGCAGGAGTTTGTAGGAAAGCGCCACATCCTGTTTGAGCGCCGCTTCGATTTCCTTGATATCGGCATTCTTGCGCACCAGATTAAGTACGCGAACAATTTGCGCTTGCCCGGCGTTGAGCGTCTTGGCCGGGGCCTGAGTTGGTTGCTTGAAAAACCAGCTGGCCGCGGCGTTCACGCCGGCGTCGAGGCAGGCCTGGAAACTTTTTCCATCAAAAACATTAAACGCTACGGCAATTCCGTAGGACTGTGTTTGAATCGCCAGTCCTTTGAGCTGATCCGGTGTATTGTGCCGTGCATCAAAGCCGATAAAACGGAAGGGAACGCCGGACGTCAGCGCGCTTTCCGACTGCGCATCAAAATCCAGGCAAAGTGCCGGTTGGGCGGCTTGCAAGGCGGCAATAAAATCAGCGGCTCCGGGCTCAACAAATGAGGCAGACTTAACCTCAATCGTCGCATTCTCGGGTACCGCCCACTCGAGCAAAGCGGCATCGCACGGCGTATCGCCGCAATTGATGAAAAACAGTTTCTCACCCTGCGGCCAGACTTCGGCCAGGGCGCTCAAGGCCTTGGCGGCATCTCGCGTGGTCGCGCCATCTTCAAGGTGCAATGTGAGGCGGGTGGCTATGATTTTGCTCTGGCGATTGACCAAAGGCTGGCGTGCGATAAAGACGTCGGGCATAACAATAAACCTGCAGTTAGGTGAGGGTCGGACCCGGAACAGCGGTCGCATCGTCGTTGGCAAATTCAAAGGAGTCAGCAAAAAACTCGTTTTCCGGCAGCCTGCATTGTCCGACAAAATCACGTCGGGCTGCTGTAATCATCGCCGGTGAACCACAAACATACACCTGGTGGCCGGAAAGGTCAGGAAAATCCTGTAGGGCTGCGGCATGCACAAAACCTGTTCGTCCGCTCCAGAGTTCAGTTAGCGGCGAATCTGAAAGTGCCGGCACAAAGCGGATATGGGTATGCTCAAGCGCCCACCTTTCAGCTAATTGTAAAAGGTAGAGATCGGCACGCGTTCGCCCGCCCCAGTAGATGCTCATTGGCCGGGAGGATCCTTCTGCAATGGCGTGTTCAGCAATGGCTTTGATCGGCGCGAAGCCTGTGCCACCAGCGACCAGCAGCATCGGTTTGTCCGACGTTTCACGCAGAAAAAAACTGCCATGCGGGCCGCTGAAGCGCAGGATATCGCGCTCCTTCATGGTATTGAAAACATGATGGGTGAACTGCCCGCCCGGCACCTCCCGGATATGCAGTTGCAGAAAAGCGTCGTTATGCGGCGCATTGGCCAGCGAGAACGCCCGGCGTTTTCCTCCCTTGAGCAGAATTTCGATGTATTGCCCGGCGAAGAACTGCAGCCGTTCGCTGGCGGGCAGCTTGAGTTCCATGATCATCACATCGGGTGCAGCACGGGTAAGTGAGTGCACACGTGCCGGCAGTGTTCTTACCGGCACATCCTGAGATGAGCGAATTTCACGGGCTTCGATGCTCAGGTCGCTTTGTGCGCTGGCACAACAAAAAAGGGCAAATCCTGCGCTGCGATCGTCCTCGCTCAAGGTGTAAGTCTGCGCTTTGCCGTGGTCAATGTCGCCGGACAGCACCTTGCCGCGACAGGCGCCGCAAGCCCCGTCCCGGCAGCCGTAAGGCAACATCAGCCCCTGGCGAAGAGCCGCATCAAGAATGGTCTCGCCGATCTCGGCCAGAATGGTGTGCTGGCCCGGCTGAATACTGATCTGAAACCCCATCAAATCTCCCCGAGAGCATGAATCCGGTAAAATTGCGCGGTGCAAAAACTATTGATCGTCGGTTGCGGTGATGTTGCCCGACGTACCCTTCCCCATCTGCTCGGCCGTTATCAGGTCTTTGCTTTGCTGCGCGATTCAGCGCAGCGTGACTTCTGGCGTGCTAACGGTGTCCGTCCTGTCCTTGCCGACCTTGATCAGTCCGCCAGTCTGGGGCGTATTGCCGGGCTGCCTGATGTCGTGCTGCATTTTGCCCCGCCGCCCGATCACGGCATCGCGGACACCCGCATGCACAAGCTTCTGGCATCACTGACGAAGGTAAAAAGTCTACCACAGCGCATCGTTTACGTTAGCACCAGTGGTGTTTATGGTGATTGTGGCGGCGCACGCATTAACGAAGCGCAACCGCTGCGGCCAGCCACTGCACGTGCACACCGGCGTGTTGATGCCGAGCGTCAGTTGCTGCGCTTCGGCCGGCGCCATGACGTGTGCGTGTGCATTTTGCGAGCGCCGGGCATCTATGCGGCTGATCGCTTGCCACTGGACCGCCTCAGAAGAGGCTTGCCGGCTTTGTGCTCCGAGGACGACGTATATACCAACCATATTCACGCCGACGACCTGGCCATGCTGGCCTGCGCCGCCTTGCACCACGGCCGCTCCGGGCATTCCTATAACGCCAGCGACGATTCAGAGCTTAAAATGGGTGATTATTTCGATTTGGTCGCAGATCGGCTCGGGCTGCCGCGTCCACCACGCATCCCGCGCGCCGTGGCCGAGGCGCGCATGTCGCCGTTGCAACTGTCCTTTATGAGTGAATCGCGCCGGCTCGACAACCGGCGCATCAAAAAGGAACTTCGGGCGCGGCTGCGTTATCCGCAGGTGGCGGACGGCATTGAGGCGGCGGTGCGAGAGGCAAGAAATGGGACGTGTTAATCACGGAGGCCACTGAGAGCAAGGAGTGAAAATGTTTTGCCACAGTAAAGAATTCGCGCATGGGTTGGGGATGGAAGTCCTGTAAACTTCTCATTTCTCTGTGTTCTCCGTGGTTTGATCTAGGGTCTTAAGGAAACGACAATGTTCTATCTCGAAGTTAAAACCTTCCACATCGTCATGGTCGTGAGCTGGTTTGCCGGCTTGTTCTACCTGCCGCGTATCTTCGTCAATCTGGCGATGGTCGCACAGGACAGTATTGCGGAGCGCGATCGGTTGCTGCTCATGGCCGGCAAGCTCTCCCGTTTCATGCGCCCGATCGGCTATCTGGCGATTGCTTCCGGGCTCTGGTTGTGGCTGGGAGTCGGCATTAACGGGGCGTGGTTACACGCCAAGATCGCGCTGGTGATTGCTCTGGCCGCTTACGAAATTTACTGCGGGAAATTGCTGAGCGGCTTCAGAGCCGGGCGTAACACGCATAGTCATGTCTGGTATCGCTGGTTCAACGAGGCGCCGGTAGTCATCCTGCTCATTGTGACGATCCTTGTGATCTTTAAGCCTTTTTAGGAAATTCATTGGAAAACTTTTTTGCCAGTTGCCCTCGCGGGCTTGAAGCGCTGCTCGTAGAAGATCTCGTAGCCGCCGGTGTGGCCGGGTCGAAGCCGATTCCGGGTGGCGTACACTTTTCTGCAGACTGGCCGGCCTGTTACGCCGCCAATCTGCATTCGCGTATTGCTACGCGCATTCTCTGGCGTGTCGCGCATGGCCCTTACACCAAGGAAGACGACATCTATAAGCTGGCGCTCGACTGCGAGTGGCCGAAATGGTTTTCTGCAGAGCAGACGATTCGCGTCGATGTTACCGCCGTTAAAAGCCCGCTCAAGAGCCTGGAATTCATCACCCTGCGCATCAAGGACGCAGTGTGTGACCGCTTTCGTGCCGACACCGGCAAGCGCCCGAGTGTCGACACGCGCGAACCGGATGTGCGCATGCACGGCTTCATTACCGCCGACGAGTGCACGCTCTACATCGACACTTCGGGTGCGCCGCTCTACCAGCGCGGCTTGCGCCAGAAAACCGTTGAAGCGCCGCTCAAGGAGAACGTCGCCGCAGGCATTCTGCGCCTTTCCGGTTGGCAGCCCGGTACGCCCTTGCTCGACCCGATGTGCGGCAGCGGCACCTTCCTCGTCGAAGCGGCGCAAATGGCGCTCAATATTGCGCCGGGTGCCGGGCGGGAGTTCGGCTTTCAGCGCCTCAAAAACTTTAAGCTTAAGGAATGGAAGGCGTTGCTCGATGCCGCCATGGACGCCGAAAAACCGGCGGTCTTTGCGCAAATTTACGGCAGTGACATCTCTCCCGTAGCGGTGCGTGCGGCCTTGGCGAACCTTGACCGTGCCGGCTTGTTGCCGGCCGTGAAACTAAGCTCCGGCGATTTGCTGGAGTTGGCCGCCCCAGCACGAAGTGAAGGTGAAATCGGCATCATGATTGCCAACCCGCCTTACGGCGAACGTCTTTCCGAACAGGATGAGCTGGCCGCCTTTTATCCGCTACTGGGCAGTGCGCTCAAACGTAATTTCGCCGGCTGGAACTGTTATCTGCTGACTGCCGATTTGCGCATGCCCAAACTGATGCGTCTGACACCGAGCAAGAAAACACCGCTTTACAACGGTGCCATCGAATGTCGGGTGTTCGAGTTCAAGATGGTGGCGGGGAGTAACCGGCCTGTGAAGCAAGCATGACGGGAGTCTTGCAGAATTGTGCCCTGAAAGCTAATAAACACGCGGCTTCCAGAGCATGCTTCTGGGCAGTAATGAACAGCCGCACCGGGTGTTGTTTCTGCCCATTCCCAAGCACACCCTAAGGATTACATGAAGACCCCAAAAAGACTTGTCGCACTCGTCGAGGAAGGCCTTGTCGACGAAGTCATTGGCCAGTTGATGAGCGGCAAGGAAGCTACCGTTTACGTCGTTCGCTGCGGCGAGCACATCCGTTGCGCCAAGGTTTATAAGGAGGTCCATCAGCGCAATTTTCGCAATAATGCCTCGTATCAGGAAGGTCGCAAGGTCAAGAACAGCCGGCAGGCTCGCGCCATGGAAAAAGGCAGCCGTTACGGGCGCAAGATGCAGGAAGAAGTCTGGCAGAGCGCCGAGGTCGATGCCCTGTATCGGCTAGCTGCGGCTGGCGTGCGAGTGCCACAGCCGCACCTCTGCTATGAAGGGGTGTTGCTGATGGATCTGGTGGTTGACGCTGAAGGACACCCGGCACCGCGTTTGAACGATGTCGAATTGAGTGAAGAGCTGGCGCTTGAGTTTCACAGCGCGCTCATCAATCAGGTGGTGCGTATGCTATGCGCTGGCATCATCCACGGTGACCTTTCCGAATACAACATCCTGGTTGGCGAGGGCGGGCCGGTGATCATTGACCTGCCGCAAGCGATTGATGCGGCAGGCAACAGCAACGCGGCTGAAATGCTTGAACGTGACGTCAATAATCTGCGCACCTACTTCAGTGATTTTGCTGCGTCGCTCAAAGACAGCCAGTTCGGCAAGGAGATCTGGCGGCATTATGAAAGCGGTTTGCTTACCCCGGACTTGCCATTGACCGGCCGCATCGCGCTTGACGAACGACTCGCCGACGTCGACGCGGTTTTGCTGCAGGTCGAAATGGCCATCAGGGAAAACGAGATACGCCGCATGTGCCAGTAAGCGCGGCTTGCAGTGCTGCGCTAAAAGTAGGCGTAATCAGCCGATACGGTGCAGATGCATGGCGACTGAAAGTTGTGCGCCCAGCCAGCCCAATACTGCACCGATGACGGCAAGTGTTGCAATGTTGGTGGAGGTGAGGCCGTGCAGCACGAAGTTGCCGCCGTAGAGTGTGACGAGTTCACCGACGGGTACGGTCAGTAGCAGGCTGCCGAGCGTGACGAGCAGCGCGGCAAACAGGCCGCCCAGGGCGCCCTGAAGCGCGCCGAAATACTGGAATGGCCGGCGGATAAAGGCGTCGGTGGCGCCGATCAGTTTGGCTACTTCGATTTCGGCCGACTGCGCCAGAATCTGCAGGCGGATGGTGTTGAAGGTGACGCCGACGAGTGCGCTGGCGAACAGTCCGGCAAGCAGGGTGATGGCGAGTTTGCCGATGCGCAGAAACGCGTCAAAACGTTTGACCCAGGCTGAATCGAGCTGCACATGGGCAACTTTCGGCCAGGCCGAGAACGTCTTGGCCAGCTGCTCCAGGGCTTCCGGCCGGGTGTTCGCGGGCTCGACCACAAAAGCGTCCGGCAGCGGGTTCTTGGGCAGGCTGGCGATGATTTCGGCCATGTCTTCCGAGGACTGCAGGCGTTTCAGTGCCTCGTCCCGCGAGACAAAATACCAGCGACCCGGATCGGCCTCGCGCAGTCGTGACTCGATTTCGCTGACGTCTTTTTTGCCGGCATCCGCGGCCATGAATACGCTGATTTGCTGAACCCCCGAGGCACTGCCAGTGATGTTGCGCAGGTTGTCGAGGACAACCCAGCCGGCACTGGGTAGCGCCAGAGCGATGCCGATAACCATGAGCGAAAGCAGGGTGTTAAGGGGCGAAGCGGCAAGCCGGCGCAGGGCGTCACGCTGGGCGGCGAGGTGTTGGGTGAGAAACGTGTTCATGCGGCCGCGTCCATGCTGTCTGCAAGCAGACGTCCGCGGTCAAGTCGCAGCACGCGTGGTGAGGCATGCGCTATCCACTGCGGGTCGTGGGTGGCGATAACCAGCGTGACACCGACTTGATGAAAAGCGCGGAAGATTTCGAGAATGTCGGCGGCTGATTCGGCGTCGAGATTGGCCGCCGGTTCGTCGGCGAGCAGGATGGCCGGCCGATTGACCACAGCGCGGGCGATGGCCAGCCGTTGCTGCTCGCCACCCGAAAGTGCTATCGGGTGCGCTTTTTCGCGCTCAAGCAACCCGACCTTGTCGAGCGCGGCCCGTGCCCGCCGCACGGCTTCCTTGGCCGGCAGGCCGACAATGGCTAGTGGCAACAGCACGTTGTCCAGCACGCTACGGTCGAAGAGCAGTTTTTGGTCTTGAAAGATCAGGCCGAAGTTGCGGCGCAAATAGGGAACGGCACTTTTACGCAGGGCCGCGAGGTTCTGGCCGTTAACCACGATGCTGCCCGAAGTTGGCCGTTCAATGGCCGCCAGCAAGCGGAACAAAGTCGATTTGCCGGCACCCGAATGGCCGGTGATGAAGACCATTTCGCCCGCGTTGATTTCAAAGCTGACCTCCTTGAGGGCTTCAAGCCCCTCAGGATAGCGTTTGGTGACAGTGCTGGCGGAGATCATTCAGTCAACATCTTTCAACACGGAGACACGGAGACACGGAGACACGGAGAAAAAACAGGCGAAGAGAGATAAGGGATTTCAATGTATTTCTCAGTGTCTCCGTGGTTAATCGTTGTTTTGCTATTCAAAAAGCGCATCAACGAAGTCGCGGGCGACGAAGGGGCGCAGGTCGTCGATTCCTTCGCCGATGCCGATAAAGCGGATCGGTTTCGGGCACTGTCGCGCAATAGCAGCAATCACGCCACCTTTGGCCGAGCCGTCAAGCTTGGTGATGATGAGGCCGGTTACGTTGATGGATTTGTCGAACGCTTGCACCTGCTGCAGTGCATTCTGTCCGAAATTGGCATCAAGCACGAGCAGGGTCTCGTGTGGCCCACTTGGATCAGCTTTCTGGATCACGCGGCGTACTTTGGCGATTTCTTCCATCAGATGCAATTGGGTCGGCAGGCGGCCGGCCGTGTCGGCCAGAACAATGTCGATGCCGCGCGCTCTGGCGGCTGCAATGGCATCGAAAATCACGGCCGCCGGATCACCGGATTCCTGCGCAATGACTGTGACGTTATTGCGCTCACCCCAGGTTTGCAGTTGTTCGCGTGCCGCCGCTCGGAAGGTGTCACCGGCAGCCAGCAGAACGGACAGTCCCTGTGCCTGAAAGTGTTTGGCCAGTTTGCCGATCGATGTGGTCTTTCCAGCACCATTGACCCCGGCCAGCATGATGATGAAAGGGCGATGATGTGAAATAGTCAGTGGCTGTTCGAGCGGAACCAGCAGTTCGTGCATCGCGGCTGAAAGCGCCTGCTGGATGCCGTCAGGCGTGTCAAGCTTGTTGCTTTTAGCACGGGCCTTGAGTTCGTTCAGCAGGTGCGTCGTCGCGTCCATGCCGACATCGCTGGTTAGCAGCAGGGTTTCCAGTTCTTCGAGCAACTCGTCATCGACCTTGCCGCGTGCAAAAATCGATTTGAGTTTTCCGCCAAACTGAGCCCGTGTCCGTGCCAGTCCGGCCTTAAGGCGTTCGCGCCAAGTGGGTTGCGGCGCGGCTGCTGCTGGAGTCGGACTTTCTGCGCCAACCGGTTTTTTGAGGAAACCAAACATGGGACTTTCTTGTCTCTAGGATAGTCGGGGAATGTGGCGATGGTAAGATGCCTGCGCACGTGACCTGCTCCACTAAATTTTAACAGAAGCCACCCATGCTTATACGCTATACGAGTCGAATAACACGACATCTCCTGCAGCTGACGGTTTCGTTACTGGCGCTAGCCGCGTCCGTTCCCGTGCTGGCCAATCCTTACGAGTTGCAACTGCCCAACGGACTGCGAGTCATCGTCAAGGAAGACCGGCGCGCACCGACAGTGGTGCTCATGACCTGGTATCGTGCCGGCAGCATGGATGAGACTAACGGCACGACGGGTGTGGCGCATCTGCTGGAGCACATGATGTTCAAAGGCACGCCCAGCACGGGTGCGGGCGAGTTCAGCCGCTTGGTGGCGGCGGCCGGCGGACGTGACAATGCCTTTACCAGTAAGGATTACACCGCCTATTTCCAGCAGGTGCCGAAGCAGAAGCTGGAGCAGATGATGCAGCTCGAGTCTGATCGCATGCGACATCTGAACCTTGACCCCAAAGAATTTGAACAAGAGATCAAGGTGGTCATGGAAGAGCGCCGCTTGCGTACCGATGACCAGCCGCAGTCGCTGCTTTTTGAACAAATGGGCGCGGTGGCCTTGCAGGCGCACCCTTACCGGGTACCGGTCATCGGTTGGATGAGCGATCTGCAAAGTATGACGGTGCAGGATGCGCGTGACTGGTACGAGCGCTGGTATGTGCCGAATAACGCCTACGTGGTGGTGGTCGGGGATGTCGATCACAAAGACGTTTTCAAACTGGCTGAGCGCTATTACGGGCCATTGGCTCCACGCGCCTTGCCGGAACGCAAACCACAGAACGAACCGCTGCAAACCGGCGTGCGCCGGCTGACGGTTAAAGCGCCGGCTGAACTGCCGGTGGTCTTGATGGCTTATAAAGTCCCGGTGATTCGTGATGTCGAAAACGATGTCGATCCCTATGCCCTCGAAATGCTTTCGGCGATTCTTGACGGCCACGAGGCGGCGCGCTTTTCAAAGAGCCTGATTCGCGAACAGCGGCTGGCCGTTTCGGCGGGCGCCGGATATGACTCGACCGCGCGCGGCCCCGGTCTCTTTTATGTTCAAGGCTCGCCCAGCGAGGGGAAGACACGTGCCGACCTTGAAACGGGATTCCGCAAGGAGTTTGCGCGCATCGTGAAAGAAGGCGTGACGGCTGACGAACTGGCGCGCGCCAAGGCGCAGCTAGTCGCCAGCCAGATTTACAAACTTGATTCGATGTTTGCGCAGGCCATGGAAATTGGCCAGCTTGAGTCAACAGGCATCCCCTACACGATGGATAAGCGAATGATCGAGAAGCTGCAGGCGGTGACGGCAGAGCAGGTCAGGGATGTGGCGCAGAAGTATTTCCGCGACGAACAACTGACCGTGGCTGAGCTGGACCCACAGCCTTTGCCACAGTCGCCGCGCCCGCAGTCAGCGCCGGCTGGCCGCCATTAAAAGATTGAGAGTGAACAAGTGATGAAATTTACCAAATTGCTGATTGCGTTGTGCTGCACTCTGGTTGTCCAGATGGCTGTCGCTGGCCCTAAAATTGAAAACTGGGTTGCGCCTTCCGGTGCGCGTGTTTTCTTTGTTGAAAACCACGCCTTGCCGATCCTCGATGTGCAGGTGGATCTGGCCGCCGGTTCGGCCTATGACCCGCAAGGCAAATCAGGGGTAGCCTCAATGACCCATGCCTTGCTCGATATGGGTGTGCTGGGCATGGATGAGACCCAGATTTCCAACCGCCTGGCGGATCTGGGCGCATTGCTTTCGGGCGGGGTAGAGGCAGATCGGGCGTCGCTCAGTATGCGCACGCTATCGGCGTCAGACAAACGCACGCCTGCACTTGACATCCTGCGTGCCGTATTGAGCAGCCCGCAGTTTCCGGCCAAGGTTTTTGAACGTGAGAAAGCGCGTTCGGTCGCCGGGTTGAAGGACGCGTTAACACGCCCTGATGCGATTGCCAGCAAAGCGTTCTGGGCCGCCATGTACCCGGCGTACCCCTATGGGCGTCATGCCACACCGGCGTCGGTGAGTGATCTGAAGCGTGCTGACCTTGAGGCGTTCTATCGCAGCAATTACACCGCGCAGGGTGCTGCGGTGACGATTGTCGGTGATCTTTCCCGCACTGAGGCGGAAGTCCTGGCGCAGCAACTCACCTCCGGTTTGCCGTCGGCCACCGGAGCTGTCACGCCGGGAACCTTACAAACGCCGCCGCAACTGCCTGCAGCCAGCGAGCAACGCATTGCCCATCCGGCGGCGCAGGCCCATGTTTTGATCGGTTTGCCGGCACTCAAGCGCGGCGACCCTGATTATTTTTCCTTGATCGTGGGCAATTATTCCCTGGGCGGTGGCGGTTTTGTTTCGCGGCTGATGAAAGAAGTGCGCGATAAGCGCGGCTACGCCTACAGTGTCTATAGTTATTTCATGCCGATGGCGCAGCCGGGGCCATTTCAGATTGGCCTGCAGACCAAGAAAGCACAAGTCAATGATGCTTTGAATGTGACACGCGAAGTGCTGGTTGGCTTTCTGGCTGACGGACCGACCGAAATCGAGCTGCAGGCGGCAAAACAAAATATGGTTGGCAGCTTCCCGTTGCGTCTCGACAGCAATAAAAAAATTCTTGAAAATGTCGCAGTGATTGGTTTCTACGGTCTGCCGCTCGACTATCTGGATCACTACGCCGAGAATGTCGACAAGGTTACCGTGGCAGAAATCAAGGCCGCCTTCGCTCGCCACGTGAAGCTTGAGAATATGGTGACCGTGGTGGTGGGAGGGGAATAAAAGCATTGACCACAACGGACACGGCGAACACAGCGAAGAGCGAGCTGAAAACGGATTATTCATTGTTTTCTCGTCGTGCCCGCAGTGTTCGCCGCGGTTAAATTCTCTTTCCATACCTACTCAGAATGAACACAGTACGAATTATCGGTGGCGTTTGGCGGCGGCGTGTTCTGCGCTTCCCGGATTCCGAGGGCTTGCGCCCGACGCCTGATCGCGTGCGCGAAACCCTGTTTAACTGGCTCGGACAAGATCTGTCGGGGCTAAACTGCCTTGATCTGTTCGCCGGCAGTGGCGCATTGGGCTTTGAGGCAGCCTCGCGCGGAGCGGCTAAAGTGGTCATGGTCGAGAATTCCCCCAAGGTACTGGCGGCACTTGAAGCCAACACAAGTGCGCTGCAAGCCAACGGGCGTTTGCAGATTGTGCGCACAGATGCGGTAAAATTCGCCTCTTCATCGCGAACGGCCGGCTTGCGTTTTGATGTCCTGTTTCTCGATCCACCTTACAAACAGGGTTGGATCGAGCGCCTGGCACCACTTCTGCAGGAGCTGATGGTCGATGATGGCGTGGTGTATGTTGAAACCGAGCATGCGCTGGAATGCTGCGGGGACTGGCGTACTGAGCGTAGTGGCCGGGCCGGGCAGGTTTATTATCATTTGATGCGGAAGGGTAAAGCAGATGCCGCTGAATAAGCGTGTGGCGATCTATGCAGGTACTTTTGACCCGATGACGCGGGGGCATGAAGACCTGCTACGGCGATCAGTCAGTCTTTTTGACCACGTGATTGTGGCCATTGCGGCAAGTCGTGCAAAGCAGCCTTTTTTCTCGCTCGAGGATCGGGTCGAAATGGCCAAGGAAGTCCTGGCATCCTATCCGAATGCTGAAGTCTGCAGTTTCGACGGCCTGCTGCTGGATTTCTTGCATGAAAAAGGCGCCAAGGTCATCCTGCGCGGTTTGCGTGCGGCATCTGACTTTGAGTATGAATTTCAGATGGCGGGGATGAACAGGAATCTCTACCCTGAAGTTGAAACCTTGTTTTTGACACCGAGTGAACAATACATGTTTATTTCGGCAACGATGGTTCGTGAAATCGCCATTTTCGGTGGCGATGTGAGCAAGTTCGTGCACCCTTCTGTTGGTGCGCGGCTGGCAAAAAAAGTAGCTGACAAATTTTAATGATCTGAAGGAAATGTAGCCATGGCTTTAATTATTACTGACGAATGTATCAACTGCGATGTGTGCGAACCGGAGTGTCCGAACGAGGCTATTGCGCAAGGTGCCGAGATTTACGAGATTGATCCGGGTAAGTGTACGGAGTGCGTCGGACATTACGATACGCCACAGTGTGTCGAAGTTTGTCCGGTTGATTGCATCCCGAAGGATGAAGCCAATCAGGAAAACAACGATCAGTTGTGGGTCAAATACTCCAAGCTGACCGGCAATCCCCGTCCGGACTGAACGGGTTTTTGCTCAATGGCCCGCGGCAAATTTAACCGGGATAGTCCACGGGTGGCGTCGGAATAGGCGGACGGCTACCTCACTTGACGTTTTATTACAATGTCCCGGTAACGAAAGTGCTAAGTTTTTCGTCGCTTGGCAACCTTCGCAGGTTTTTCCATGACGAGCGATTGATCCTCAAAACCTCATTTAACACAGAGGACACGGAGAAAAACACAGAGCACAGCGCGAAGCCTCCCTGAAGAGGGACAGAGGAAAAACGATCCTCAAGCTGAGGGTGATTGACCAAATTCACGCAAGCCTCTGTCCCTCTGCAGGG
>JBBRDR010000003.1:0-63369 GCA_038203745.1 Burkholderiales bacterium
GCTGAAACCTGGTTCAATTTAGGTTTTGTACTTGAACGTAACGACCAGCCTCAGGATGCCATCACCGCCTTCAAGGAATCCGTGCGCCTTAACCCGAATTTGGATCGTGCCTGGTATGGCATGGGGATAAACTTCGCTGCATTAGGCCAGCACCTGGATGCCGTCAAAGCGTTTGAGGAAAACACCAAGCTACAGCCCATGTTCGGTGAAGCCTGGTATCAACTGGGCATGGCGCAGCACCATGCAAACAACCCTGATGCTGTCGTCAAAGTGATTGAAAAACTCAAAGCTTTTGAACCCACGCGTGCCAACCAACTGATCCGTGACACCAACCGCAGCGACCTCGGGCACCTGCACACCGAAATGCCTTTTTAACCCAATACCTTTCTGAACCACTCACTCCGCTTCTTATCGATCAAGCGGCCTTGGTATCAATATCGCCGACAAGGTTCGGATAACGAATGGGGCCGACCAGTTACTGAAAATCCCCGGACGAAGGCGATGTTTTAGTCATTACCTTCATGAACACCGTATTCTTCATCAAGATTGTTCATGTATCTGGCGTAGAACCAGATAATGAGCACATAAATAATCAGTGCGCCCTGCGCGCCCATGTAAAAACCAAACGGGAATCCAAGAAAAGTTACGCCGCTGAGTTCGCGCGCGTAGTAGCTGACAACAAACGTAACCACAAACCAGATGGCCAGCAAAATTGCCGTCATGCGAAGGTTTCGCTGCCAGTACTCTTTATGTTTCTGCGAAAGCTGCATATGCCCGTCCTTCAAGTCTAATAGTTCTGAAAAAACTCCAATCTTTCCAGTGACACCTTACGGAATTCAGCAATCGAGCGGCCCTATCTGATGATTTGCACCGTATCCGGCGAATCAGCGGCGGGAGGGATATGGATAACGCACAGTTTCTACGAATTGCTGGGTTTCCCGGTTTGGCGGGGCGCTCAACAAACTGACCATGATGATGGTCAGGAATCCGATCGCAACGCCCCACACCCCGGCAGATGTAGACTGTATGCCCAGCCACGGCTCCATGCCGATGCCGTGAATACCGAGCCAGGGAATGGTATCGAACTGGACGCGTATCATGTAATACACGGTGACCAGCAAACCGACCACCATACCGCTGATGGCACCCGCTTTGTTAGCGCGCTTCCAGAAAATACCCAGCACCAATGCCGGGAAAAATGCGGAACCGGCCAGCGAAAACGCCCAGGCCACCATAAATAGAATGGTGGCCGGTTTTTGCGAGGCTACCATGGCCGCCAGAACGGCAACAACGAGCAACAGAGACTTGGAAACTACCAGCCGCCACTGTGTTGTGGCATGGGGGCGAAAGACCTTGTAGTAAACGTCGTGCGACAGCGCACTGGCAATTGTCAGCAATAGCCCGTCAGCGGTGGATAAGGCGGCAGCAAGGGCTCCCGCTGCAACGAGACCGGAGATGACGTAAGGCAAACCGGCAATCTCCGGTGTTGCTAAAACAATCACATCGGGATTAAGCGAGAGTTCGGCGAGTTGCAGAATGCCATCCCGGTTGATGTCCTCAATTGACACCAGGCCGACTTTACCCCACGCGTTAATCCAGCCTGGCAACTGATCAATTGTCGAACCGACCAGATTCGAGTAGATCTCGTACTTGGCAAATACAGCGTAGGCCGGCGCCGTCAGATAGAGCGCAAGGATAAACAACAAAGACCAAAAAACCGAACTGCGTGCCTCACGGACGCTGGGAGTCGTGTAGTAGCGCATCAGAACATGCGGCAAGGCGGCCGTACCCACCATCAGACAAAATACCAGAGTAATGAAATTGAGCCGTGCCGTATTGCTTTCCGCCTCATCTTTACCCGGGAACGGTTCTGCGTGATGGACCAGTTTGGCGCTGCGTTGGGAGTCCTGTTGCATCAATGATTCCCAGTGTTCACGTGCCAGCTCAGGCGTCTTGGGCAACTCCCGGCGCTGACGCTCAAGGGCAAAGACATCACGCATTCGCGCGTTGCTGTTTCTTAACTGGTCGATTTGTGTGGAAAGGACACGCCGCTCTTCAATAAGCGACTCTGGCAGGCTGGATATGCGCTTATGAAACGAATCGGCGCGCTCAAGATACAACCTGCGTACATCTATTTCAGCCGGATCGTTCGAAATTGTATTCTCTAGTATTTCGACTTTTTTCAGCACTTGGCCGTACATGATCTGAGGCACCGGCACGCCAGTCACCTTGTACGAAAGCATCGCCACCGGCGTGATGTAGGCCACAATTAATACCAGATACTGAGCCACCTGTGTCCAGGTCACTGCGCGCATTCCGCCAAGAAATGAACACACCAGAATACCGGCCAGCCCAACAAAAACACCAATCTCGAACTGCAAGCCGACAAAGCGGCTGGTAATCACACCGACACCGTAAATCTGCGCAACCACATAGACAAATGAGGCCAGAACCGTCGCAAAAACGCCGACCAGACGCGCTGCATTTCCGCCATAGCGCGCACCCAGAAAATCCGGAATGGTGTATTGCCCGAAACGCCGCAGATAGGGCGCAAGAAGAAGTGCGACCAGAACGTAACCGCCCGTCCAGCCCATCACGTAAGCCAACCCCTGATAGCCCGTAAGATAGAGCGTTCCCGCCAGTCCAATAAAGGAGGCGGCACTCATCCAGTCGGCACCGGTCGCCATGCCATTGAACACCGCCGGAATTCTGCGACCGGCAACGTAATACTCGGCCACATTGGAGGTGCGTGCCACCACACCAATGGCGGCATAAAGGATGATGGTCAGAAAGAGAAATGCGTATCCGATCCAGCGCGGCGGCATGCCGTATCTTTCAAGAGCGCCCAACACCAAAATAAAGGCAAAAAAACTGACTGAATAGAAGGTGTAGTAACGACGCAGTTGAGAGGGGGTATCAATCATCTGTGGATTTTAGCGGCTCTCGTACATCCAGCGGCGTGCTTTTTCAATTTTAATAAAACTGGCTGGCGTATCGGCCCCTTTTTGCGCAGCACGAGCAATTGCCGCCTGCAATAATTTGGCTGTGGCGTAAGCATCCGAAACTGCGTTATGGCGGAGGATATTCTCAATTCCAAAAAGCTGAAGCCAGAAATCAAGAGACGCCTGAGAACTCCTCATTTGCGGGAAGATATCCGGCAGCACCCAGGCTAGATCAATCCAGGTCTGACCCGGGACAATGCCCAAGTATTCGCGCATGGCTTTGTCGATCATCGACTGATCAAAAAAAGCATGATAAGCCACCAGTGGTGCTTTGCCCACATAGCGCAGGAACGCAAGCAGTGCTTCAGCCGGATCGATCCCTTCAATCTGCGCCGAACCACCGATGCCATGAATCAGGATATTCGCGTGAGTACTCACCTGATCCTGTCGCAGAACAACCTGGAATGCATCCTTGAAACTCATCCGGCCGTCGACCAGCGCCACGGCACCGATTGAAATCAAATGATCCTTCTTCATACTAAGGCCGCTCGATTCAACATCGACAATGACGTAACGGGTACTCACATGGCTCTGGGCCAAATCAGCCGCTGGCAACTGCTTCCAGGCCAACAGTGTTTGCTGTTGTTCCGGTGAAAGCACAATGTCCGGCTTTGCACTTCCACTTCCGAATAAGCGGCTCAGCCACGCCATGATCAGACCTGATAGTCCAGTTTGAGTCGCAACTGCAGTTTGCGCGCCTGCTTGAATGATTCCTTTAGAATTCGCCTCTCAACCACATTGAGTTCATCCGGCTTGACCAGATTGTCGCCAAGACGCCCGTGCGTCTGCTCGAAATGCTGATGGCGCAAGCGCAACAATTGAATAAAATTGAAACCTTCAATCGTGGCCGCTACTTCGTCATGCGAAATTTTCATTAACTGGCTCGACAACTTGAGGCGCTGAACGGTGTTGGTGGCTGAAATATCATGCCCCAGCGCAAAAATGCGTGCCGCATCAATAAAAATTCGTGCGCCCAATTTCTTGAGGTCGATCGTGCCCGGGTGGTCAGGATCACTGTCGGTTACAAAATCGCGAAATTTTCCGAGCGGCGGTGCGACGCTCATAGCGTTGGCAGCCAGCATGTGCAAGAACAGCGGGTTGGCCTTGGTCTGCCTGAGCAGAGAAAGTCGCATGCGATCCGCCAGATTGAACTTGCCGAACAAAGGTCGGAAATCAAAGAAAATCGTCGAATTGAGCAAAGCCTGAGGTTCCGGTGTACGCACCCATTTGGCAAACTTTTCTTCCCACTCTTCAAGTGTCAAACACAATGACGGATTGCTGGCCATGATATTGCCGGTGCACAACGGGAAGCCGCATTTATCGAGATCGGCATTGACGTCACGGGCAAAATCGAGCAATCGCAGCTGCGTCTGCTCACGATCCATGATATCGGTGCAGATATAGACGATCCCGTTATCCTGGTCGGTGCTGAAAGTTTGTTCGTCGCGACCCTCAGAGCCAAAAGAAAGCCAGGCCCAGTCAATACCAACCAGATCGTGAATATCCAAGTTGATCTGAAGTATGCGCCGGGTCAGTGTATCGTTGAGCGCAGAAATGAACTGAGTGATTTGCTCGGCACCCACACCCTGAGCCAGCATATTTAGCGAAAGCTGACGCACATCCTGACTGGCCTGTATCAGCATTTTGATGTTGGTAGCGTTATCGATGGTCTGGCGGATCTGACGCAAACCAACCCGCTGCAAGGTAAACAAGTCGCGCTCTGAAACGACGCCTTTCAGCCGTCCGCCCTCGTCCACCGCCAGCACATGGCGCACACCGTGCATGGCCATGGCCAGCGCTGCGTCATAGGCATGTGAAGCCAGCGACAGCGCATGCGGTGCAGGCGACATCACGCTCTTGATCGGGCCGTCTAGCGAAATGCCGGTCAGGACGATCCGTTTGAGCACATCGGACTGCGTGAAAATTCCGATGGGCTGTTGCATGGCGTCAACAATAATCATCGAGCCAATGCTTTTACTAGCCATAACCTCGATCACACTGCGAATCGGAGTATCTGGCGTTACTGCAACCGGTTCTTTCTTGATAATCGACGAAAGCGGCGAGTTCATCGTTTGCTGCTCGGCCACATGCTGCGAGAATTGCAGTTGTAACTGCTGGCGTGACTGGCTGAGCAGGCTGGCGATGTATTGCGTACAAAAAAGATTGAATACCGGACTCTTCTGCATCAGTGCAAAGAAATCCTCTGCCGGCAGTTCATAACAAAAAACATCGTCCAGTACGGTGTACTCGTTGGTCGACGCGCGTTGCGCCATAACCGAGCCAATCGGAAATACTTCGCCCGGCCCGAGCGTCAACATGGACTGCTCCATAACACTGACGTCGCTGGCCTGCCGGGCCAAAACCTTGCCGCGCTGCAAAATGCGCAGGTCATGCACAACACCCGTCTTCGGTGAAAGAATCTGCGTATCCTTGGGATAGTAGGCAAGTTTGACGTGCTCCCCGAGAAACTGCAGATCGCCCTGCTCCATACGATCAAACGGCGGATAGGCCTGCAAAAACTCGGTCGTTGCCGAAACCAGCATTTCTGTTGCGCTGTTATCCATGCCTGCTCCTTGATCAACGCACGTCCAGCACCCGCTGAGACATGCTTCGGCCAGCTTCGGGACAAATGCTCAGGCCGGCACACGCAGTGGGCCGGCCTGAAGAGCGGTCTGTAATTGCCGCTTTGTACTCTGAATTCCTTTCCCGAATTATGGAACAGGAATTAACGCCTCCTCACCCAACCAAAATCAATCACCTCTCAACTGGTCGAGAATCGCCGGATTCTCAAGCGTTGAAACGTCCTGCGCAACGGTATCACCCTTGGCCAGCGAGCGCAGCAAACGACGCATAATCTTACCGGAACGGGTCTTCGGCAGGTTCTCGCCAAAGCGGATATCTCTCGGCTTGGCAATCGGGCCGATTTCCTTAGACACATGATCCTGCAGTTCCTTGACCATTTTCTTTGCGGCATCGCCCATCGGACGAGCACCCTTAAGCACGACGAAGGCACAGATGGCCTCACCGGTCAGATCATCCGGACGTCCGACCACAGCCGCTTCAGCCACCATCGGGTGCGAGACCAATGCAGATTCGACTTCCATCGTACCCATGCGGTGACCGGAAACGTTCAGCACATCGTCAATGCGGCCGGTAATCGTGAAGTAGCCGGTATTGATGTCGCGCACCGAACCATCGCCGGCAAGATACAACTTGCCGTTAAAATCGTCGGGATAGTAGGAACGTTTGAAACGGTCCGAATCATTCCAGATGTCGCGGATCATCGACGGCCACGGTTTGGTCACAACCAGCAGGCCACCCTTGCCCCAATCGAGCTCGGTACCCGTTTCGTCGACAATGGTGGCTTGAATGCCGGGGAAAGGCAGCGTGCACGAACCCGGAACCATTGGCGTCACACCTGGCAACGGCGTAATCATGTGCCCGCCGGTTTCGGTCTGCCAGAAGGTATCGACAATAGGACAACGACTGCCGCCAACGCTCTCGTAATACCACATCCAGGCAGCCGGATTGATCGGCTCACCGACCGTGCCGAGCAAGCGCAGCGAAGACAAATCGTAATTGGTCGGCGCAGTTGCCGGATTAGTATCGCAAGCCTTGATCAGCGAGCGGATCGCGGTTGGTGCGGTATAAAAGATAGTGATCTTGTGATCCTGGATCATTTTCCAGAAACGACCGGCATCCGGATAGGTCGGCACGCCCTCAAAGACCATCTGTGTACCACCGCAGGCCAGCGGTCCATAGGCGACGTAAGTATGCCCTGTTACCCAGCCGATATCCGCCGTGCACCAGAAGATGTCATCCGGTTTCAGGTCAAAAGTCCACTTCATGGTCAGCACGGCGTGCAGAAGATAGCCACCCGTCGAGTGCTGTACGCCCTTCGGCTTACCGGTTGAACCCGAGGTATACAGCAGAAATAGCGGATGTTCGGCTTCCACCCACTCCGGCTCACACACGTCGGACTGGCCGGCGATCACGTCATCCCACCAGATATCACGACCGGCAACCATTGTGCAGGCTCCGCCGGTTCGTTTGAACACGATCACGGTTTTGATCGACTCGCAGCCACCCAGTGCAATACCCTCATCAACCGCCGGTTTGAGCGGAAGCTTCTTGCCGCCACGGCACTGTTCATCGGTGGTAATTACGGCCACAGCACCAGCATCATTGATGCGGTCGCGTACTGACTGTGCCGAGAACCCACCGAATACGACCGAGTGAATGGCACCAATGCGGGCACACGCCTGCATGGCCACCACACCTTCAATACCCATCGCCATATAGATGAGAACGCGGTCACCCTTCTTGATGCCCTGCGCGCGCAAACCGTTGGACAACTGGTTAACTTTGGCCAGCAGCTCTTTGTAAGTAACTCGCCGGACTTCGCCATCGTCGGTTTCGGAAACAATCGCCACCTTATCGCCCAGACCGGCTTCGATATTACGATCCAGACAGTTATACGAAACGTTCAGCTTGCCGTCGGCAAACCACTTGAAGAAAGGTGCATTGGACTCATCCAGAACTTCTGTAAAGGGCGTTTTCCAGCTCACATGCTCGCGTGCCAGGCGAGCCCAATAACCCGTGTAATCGCTGGCGGCTTCAGCACATAGCGCCTTGTAAGCATCCATGCCGGAAATTGTGGCCTGCTTGACGAACTCGGCAGGCGGCTGAATCAACTGAACAGACTCGTTCTGGGACATATTCCATCTCCTGTGCTGTATTCAAAAGAGGTTAGTATATTCGATGCAACAGCGCACCAAAACAAACCGAATTCATCATTCAAAACCGACAACCCGGCATGACGATAAGGCAGGGCACACCTTTATTCTATCGACACAATCACGCGAATCACAGTGATTAGATGCTTCAAATCTTACACACCACTTACATGAACATTTGCTTGAATTTGCCTCGCGCACGACCCGGCGACATACTGACAACTTTACCAATCTGTGTAAGTTCTCCCGGGGGTGTCGTGCGCTTCTTCCAAACGTTTTCTCTTCGACCTGCCAAACTGCTGCTGTGCGCTGGTTTGCTGGCCGGCTCAACGGCCTACGCCGAACAGACAGTCTGCCATTACACCTATGGGGGTGAAACGAAAATGCTTGTCGCACAAGCGGTTACGTCGCCCTATGCCGTAAACAGTATCCAGGTCGGTTCCTATTTCCGGTTTCGTATCGTTTTCCAGAACAAGCCGTCCGATCTGGCCTCGATCAAGATATACACCTACGCCGACCATGATGAAGGCCCGGTGCTCATCCATCAGGCCACTTACCCGTATCCGCCGCCGAATCGTCACAACGCGCCTTACGGCTTTAGTGGATTGAATTTTGTCTATGAACCGGTGCGCGACGGCGAACTGCAGTACTGGTGCGAACTGAAACCAACGATCAAAGGGCATGCGCGATGAAACACGGGTTACTGGCTGCTTGCGCGCTATTCATACTTTCCTCGGCACAGGCTGAACCGGTGCGCCTGATTTTCGTCGGCGACGTCATGCTCGATGACGGACCGGGAAAAGTTATCGCCGATGGGCGCGACCCGCTGACGCCGTTTGCCAGCATTCTGCGCGACGCCGACTTCACACTCGGCAATCTGGAATGCCCGGTTGCCACGGTGGGCAAACCGCTCGACAGCAAGATATTTTCCTTTCGCGCCAATCCGCACGTCATACCGATTCTCAAGACGCATTTCGACGCATTGGCCGTGGCCAACAACCACTCCGGTGATTATGGCAAGGCCGCTTTTCTCGAAACGTTGAGCCACCTTGACCGCGCTGCCATTCCGCATGTTGGAGGCGGCCGTGATCTGGCCAGCGCCCATGCCCCGCTATGGATAGCACGCAAAGGGCTACGCATCGCCATCCTCGCTTACAACGAATTCAAGCCGCGCTCATTTGAAGCCGGTGCTGACACCCCCGGAATCGCCTGGAGCGAAGATAGCCAGGTCATTCGCGACATTCGCGCAGCACGCGCCGCCGGTGCCGATCTGATCATCCCCTTCATGCACTGGGGCTGGGAACGCGAACCTGACCCTAGCGAACGTCAGCGCCAACTGGCGCGCACGATGATTGACGCCGGAGCTGATGTCGTCGTCGGAGGCCACCCGCACGTCACTCAGGGCGCGGAATACTATCGCGGCAAGCTAATCGTCTACAGCCTCGGGAATTTTGTCTTTGACGGTTTTGAACTCCCGGCCGCCAAACGCGGCTGGCTGCTTCGTCTGACCCTCGAGCGCAAGGGACTGATCGCTTGGGAAACGCTCGCCGCACAGATGGACGAAGAAGGCGTGCCACATCCGGCACCGGGCGAACAAACACCCTGTGGCAAAGCCGGCGACACGCAGATCAGGCTGTGCACCAACCCTTAAGCCCATGAAGGCCAAGGATATTGATGCTAGAATCCAAACCTTTGCACACGCCATTTGTGCACTGGCTTGCATGGACTCGGAGTCCATGGCGCTGCACACAGATTACTAACCCCGTTCCGGTTTTGTCCGGAGCTTTTCATGAAAGCCTGATATGACTGCCATTAAACAGGAAGACCTGATTCAGAGCGTCGCCGACGCCTTCCAGTACATCAGCTACTACCACCCGCTCGACTTCATCACGGCGCTGGGCGAAGCCTACGACCGTGAGGAATCCCCTGCCGCCAAGGATGCCATCGCCCAAATCCTGACCAATTCGCGCATGAGCGCCGAAGGCCACCGCCCGATCTGCCAGGACACCGGCATTGGTATGGTCTTCCTCAAGGTCGGTATGAACGTTTCGTGGCCCGACGCCACGATGAGTCTGCAAGACATGATCAACGAAGGCGTCAAACGCGCCTATGCCGATGTTGATAACCCGCTGCGTGCTTCGGTGCTGGCCGACCCGGCGGGCAAGCGCAACAACACTAAGGACAACACCCCCGCCGTGGTGCACTTCGAAGTTGTTCCCGGTGACCACGTCGAAGTCATCTGCGCGGCCAAGGGCGGCGGCTCCGAAGCCAAAGCCAAGTTCGCCATGCTCAACCCCTCCGACGACCTGGTCGACTGGATTATCAAGACGGTGCCGCAGATGGGCGCGGGCTGGTGCCCGCCCGGCATCCTCGGCGTGGGCATTGGCGGCACGCCGGAAAAAGCCATGCTGATGGCCAAAGAGTCGATCATGGCACCGATCGATATTCAGGAACTCAAGGCGCGTGGTGCAAAGACAAGAGCCGAAGAACTGCGTCTCGAACTCTACGAAAAAATCAACGCGCTCGGCATCGGCGCGCAAGGCCTCGGTGGCCTGACCACTGTGCTCGACGTCAAAGTACTCGACTATCCAACGCACGCCGCCAACCTGCCTGTAGCGCTGATCCCCAACTGCGCGGCCACCCGCCATATCCACTTCCACCTCGACGGCTCCGGCCCGGCCAAACTTGAAGTTCCCAAACTCGAAGACTGGCCGAAAGTCACTTGGACGCCGGACGTCAAGACCTCAACCCGCGTTGACCTCAACACGCTGACCAAGGAACAGGTCGCCTCCTGGAAACCTGGCCAGAAACTGCTGCTCAACGGCAAGATGCTCACCGGCCGCGACGCCGCGCACAAACGCATCGCCGACATGCTGGCCAAGGGCGAGAAGCTGCCGGTCGACTTCACCAATCGTGTCATCTACTACGTCGGTCCGGTTGACCCGGTGCGCGACGAAATCGTCGGCCCGGCTGGTCCCACCACCGCAACACGCATGGACAAGTTCACCCGCATGATGCTGGAGAAAACTGGCCTCATCGCCATGGTTGGCAAATCCGAGCGCGGCGCTACTGCCATCGAGGCCATCAAGGACAACAAGTCGGCCTACCTGATGGCCGTCGGTGGCGCGGCTTACCTCGTGGCCAAGGCGATCAAGGCCTCCAAGGTCGTCGGTTTTGCCGATCTGGGCATGGAAGCGATTTACGAGTTCGACTTGCAGGACATGCCGGTCACTGTGGCGGTTGATTCAACCGGCTCGGCTATCCACACCACCGGCCCGATAGAGTGGTGCCAGAAGATCGGCAAGATTCCGGTCACTACGTTGTCCGGTAACAAACATTAAGCGCTAAACGCAGCACTCAGAAAAAAGCCGGCGAGTCATTGACTCGCCGGCTTTTTATTTGGAAAAAATCAGATCCACTCTGCGCATTTTTTTGCGGCAGATTTCGGATCGGCAATTTTTAGGCATCTTTTCGCTACCCACTGCATAGCGTCGGATTTGAGAAGCCGCTACCCCGTACGAACGCAACTGGCGGCTAACTTCATTAACGCGTTTTTCGGAAACAGCCAGATTGAAACCATGGCTGCCCAAGTTGTCCGCGTGCCCGATCAAGATTACGCGTCGCGCTTCATTCTCTACCAGATCGTCTGCATGACGACGCAACTTCAACCCCTCCGAGGCAGCCACCCGCGACGAGCTGAGCGCAAAGAAAATACTGTTTTCTTCGTCCAGAACTAAAGCGTCAGGCTCGACACGGGTTACATCACGCTCCGAATGCCTGGGTTCTGCCACAAGTTGAGCTGAATCAGGCCGAAGCTCCAAAGCGGCCGAAGCTGGATCAGACCGAACTTCCGGCATGGGCGAGGCACATCCGGACATTGCCAGTACCTCGCAACCCAGAACCAGTGCCATGTAGAGGCCTGGTCTCAGGTGCACGCGCGAACATCCACGGCCGGATCGAAAACGATTTCTGCCAAGGGGGTTCGGGCAAGTTCTTCCCGGTTGCAACCCATCTCACGAATCAGTTCTGATAAATTTATATCCAATGTTTTCAAGACGACATCCGGGATGGTTGCAAGTGCCTCGGGCAACACCCCTTCGGCAGGACCAACCAAAGCCTTCAGCGCCTCCGAAGCCTTTTCACTCAATTGCAACCCGACCCGTCTGTGATCAGCATATTGGCGTGACTTGGACAAATAGCCTTGCGCGACCAGTTTCTCAACCAGTTGGCTTCCGGTTGATTGATGCACCCCCATACGCGTTGCAATCTCCCCTACCCCGATGCCGGGGCTGAGCTGCACTTCCTGCAACAACCACATATGAGAACCGGGCAACCCACAGCGCTCTTCAACATCGCGGAAATGCTGGCGCATTAGACCGTAGATAACACGAAAGTGCTGCAGCACCTCCATGACGAGACTCGAAGACGGATACAATGGCTGACTCACACACCCTCCAGGCGCGGGGTTGAACAAAACAGACGTTTCAATTAAATTGCAATGTAATTATACAATCTTCTTCGAAAACCATCGGACCAGAGGAGTCTTAATTCCCCGGCGCCTCGATTCCGACCCTCCAAATCGCATCTTTTGACGAATTCTACGCCCCTCTGATCGCAGCGATGAAAAAACCAGATGCTTAGGAAGTTCATTACAACCGCAGTAAATTGTCTATTGATGTTGAGTGCCACGGCATGTCATACGGACACCGGACAAGGCATCTTGGTAGCAAAATTCGAAGACGCTCAACTTCTGAAGGCAAAAATCATTCTTCCGGCACGTGAAGATCGATATCAGTTCAATTTTGAACTTCGCCAAGGCAGAAAAGTCTGCTCCTTGAGCGGCCAACTGGATGGCAAAAAGCTCCCGGATTCGGAAGATTGCGAAGGAATAAAGGGAAGCGGGAAGATTACGTGCAATGGCGAACATAGCCGAAAAGTAGAATGGAAAATGACATCATGCAATGGCGGATACGGCCAATCCGTCGAAAACAAGGGGGGGCACGTCTACTTCGCCTTTGCTCACAACAAGGAAAGAGCGCTTGATCAACTTGCAAAAGCCCAACGGGCGAACTAAATACAAACGCCCCCTGAGAAAGAATAAGCAATGGCTTTATTTCGCGGCCCTTTAAGCAGTTTTCGCTGGCATACCCGCTCAAGGCTATGGCTTGCAGCCATTACGGCCGGCTTGATGGTGGTCGCCTTTGCCAAACTGGCCGACATGGCATTGGCGCTCTTCACAGCCCTTTCTTCAGGACGGCACTGGGTTCCTTTCCTGCTGACCCCTGCTGTCGGCATGCTGACCGTCTGGCTGACACAACGTTATTTTCCGGGCGCAGAGGGCAGCGGGATACCACAGGTTATCGCTGCAACCAAGCTCGCGGCCAAGGGTAAAGCCGTCAACACCCTTCTTTCTCTGCGCATCGCGTTGGGTAAGATAGTCTTGGGTGCGCTCGCGCTTGTCGGTGGTTTTTCTGCGGGTCGTGAAGGCCCTTCGGTACAGGTGGCTGCGTCAATCATGCATGCCGTTCACCGCATCCTCCCCCACTCGAGAGCTCTTCGCGCACAGGATCTTATACTGGCGGGTGGAGCAGCCGGAGTGGCCGCTGCATTCAATACGCCGCTAGCAGGTATCGTCTTTGCAATTGAAGAACTTGGCCGAAGACTGGAATCACGCACCAGCGGCGTACTGGTCAGTACCATCATTATTTCAGGCCTTGTTGCCGTCGCACTCCTTGGCAACTACAACTATTTTGGCCACCTGAAAATCGACAACCTGAATCGCACCATGTTTCTACCGACCATCCTGACCGGCATTCTCTGCGGCCTGCTTGGCGGGGGGTTTAGCCGCCTGATGCTGTTGCCTCAACGCAAAAAAGATCTGGCGATTTGGCGTTGGCGCAAGGAACATCCCGTTCAGTTTGCAGGCCTGTGTGGTGTGCTGTTGGCTCTTATTGGCTGGCTGGGCGGAGGACTTTCCTTTGGAAGCGGCTATCTGACAACTTCACAGGTCGTATCCGGGGAAATTGTACTGCCGTGGCATGCACCACTCACTCGGTTTTTTGCGACCATTATCAGTTACTACTCGGGCATTCCCGGGGGGATTTTTGCCCCTTCGTTAGCAGTTGGCGCAGCGCTAGGTTCAAACATCGCCCAGTTGCTGGGAATTCCGGCCGACACCATCCCTATCATTGCCTTGTGCATGGCGGGATTTCTCGCGGCTGTAACCCAGGCACCTATTACATCGGCGATTATCGTCATGGAAATGATCGACGGACATGAAATGGTTATCAGTTTGATGGCGGTGACCCTCATTGCCAAAGCGGTAAGTTCGCGGATCAGCCCGGAGCTGTATCAGCAACTGGCTCTGGGCTACGCGGGGGTTCCACCACCTGTCAAGAAGAGCGAGTAACTGATGCTTCCCGACAGGTCGCTGCCATGCGCGAGGCCGTGGCCCGCCACTTTCCCGCCGAAACGCGCACCAGCCACCCCCAGGGTGGCTATGTATTGGGGGTAGAGCTGCCGGGCAACATCGACACGGCCGATCTGCACGTCCGTGCCATCGCCGAAGGCCTCGCCTTCGTGCCCGGTGAACTTTTCTCTGCCAGCGGCATATACCGTAACTGCCTGCGCCTCAACTGCGGCAACCCGATGACACCAGAGATTGAAGATGCAGTTCGGCGGCTGGGGAAGCTTATTGAGCAAGCTGCGCAAAAGAAGGTGATGTGCGCAACTGAAATATGGAAAAATAGCCACCGAGTCGAATCCAGAACCCCACCCCTTGTTTCGACTCACCCCCGGCCCCGTCGCCGGATGGGAGATCGTGCCGTTTGAATCAGCCCCCCGATACCCAGCGTCGTTAAACCAGTACCTCGCTCGCAGGCATAGAGGTTGCTATGGACGAGCGGCCTGCAGCCCAATAGGCACGGGCACCTTGAAACAATCATCCACGCGCCTACTAACCCTACTTAGATCAACCACCACTCTCAACCGTCACTGGCGGTAAATCAAACAGCAGCACTTCGCTCTCGGCCTGAGCCACGAAGGTAAGTAACGACTCTCCGGCAATCTTCGCACCGTCACCCGTGGCCATGGTCACGTCATTGAGTGTGAGCGCCCCGCGCACGAGCTGCACGTAGGCCAGGCGTTCCGGGGGCAATTCATAAGACAATCCGGCGCCCGGTTGCAGCAGTGCAGCGCGCAGCGTCGCGTCCTGATTAATCTGTGTGCTACCCTCGGCCGCATCAGGTGAGGCGATCAGCCGCCAGGCGTTTTCGCCCGGCGCGAGCATCTGCTGTTCGTAGCCCGGCTTGACACCCAACTCGCGCGGCTCGATCCAGATTTGCAGCAGATGCGTCGTGTCACTGGCTGAGGGGTTGAATTCACTGTGTCGGATGCCACTGCCGGCACTCATGCGCTGCACTTCACCGGGCCGGATCTCCTCGCCATTGCCGAGGCTGTCGCGATGTTCCAGCACGCCCTCCATCACATAGGTCACAATCTCCATATCGCGATGGCCGTGCGTACCAAAGCCCTTACCGGGAGCCACGCGATCCTCGTTGATCACGCGCAACACACCCCAGCCCATTTCTTCGGAATCATGGTAATCGGCAAACGAAAAACTGTGGCGGGCAACAAGCCAGCCGTGGTCGGCAAACCCGCGCTCAGCGCCCGGACGAATTTTGATCATGTGCACCTCCAGCATAAAAGGAAGACAGCCAAAACCGCCACACGCGTTGTGTGGCGCTCTATTTCGGGCTGGCCCGCATGAAAACAATTACAGCAATGTTTAAGACAACGCAGGAGATGAGTGCGTTCAGAAACCGTAAGCCCATTCGCCCACGCAGGCGATACCACCAGCAATCGCGCTACTGGCCAGCGACAACGGGTACGGGTACGGAATGGTGCCGGCCTGGAACGGCAAAGTCAGTGCGCGTAAGCTAGAATAGTAGCCATGACACCGCCTCCACAATCCGGTGTCGACCCATTAACCACTTTAACCGCGTTAGGCACTCATTAAGTACTCGCCCGGCAATCAGTGACAGACAGGTTATCCCACTATTTTGGAGGCTGCCTTGAATACCAATTTTATAGTTATCGTTTCCGACTGCAATCATCAGTCAATAGACATTGAGCAGACTGTTCTCGCCGATATTTGCCCGAATATTCAGTGGCTGAAGTGCAAGACTGAAGACGATCTCATCGCACAGTGCGCTGAAGCAGAAGGCATTATCACCCAGCGCGGGCCGATGACACGACGCGTCCTAGAGAGCTTCAAACGCTGCAAAATCATTACGCGCTATGGGGTTGGCGTGGACAACGTGGATATTCGAGCGGCTGCCGATCTCGGCATTATTGTGAGCAATGTACCGGACTACGGAACGCAGGAAGTCTCCGACCATGCGCTGGCCATGATGCTGTGCCTGACCAGAAAAATTGCGTACGCCAATTCGTTGGTCAAGCAAAGCAAATGGGATTTCCGCCTGACACATCCGGTTTATCGGCATCAAGTGCAGACAATCGGCATTATCGGCATCGGCCGGATCGGTGGTGCCATGGCGCACAAAACCCACGCGCTGGGCATGAAAGTCATCGCTTACGACCCGTATGTGGCGCATGACGCAGTACCGGATTACGTGACGCTGGTCAGTCTTGAAGAGCTGCTCCAGCAATCCGACGTAGTTACTTTGCACTGCCCGTTGACAGAATCCTCACGCAACATGCTTGACGAGAAAATGCTTCGCCTCATGAAGCCTTCGGCCTATCTGGTCAATACGGCACGTGGCTCGATTGTTGATGAAGTGGCGCTGGACAAGTTACTGAGCGAAAAAAATCTGGCGGGTGCGGCGATGGATGTTTACAACATCGAACCGGCACCGGCCAGCCACCCCCTGCTCAAGCACGAGAACTTCCTCTGTTCACAGCACACGGCATGGTATTCGGAGGAATCAGCCATGGAACTCAAGCGCAAGGCGGCTGAAGAAGTGCGCCGGGTACTGCGCGGCGAAGCGCCGCACTATCAGGTCAACACGTTCTGACGAGACACGACATCAGCAAGATCGTTGCATGATTGGCGTTTTCGACAGTGGCCTTGGTGGCTTGTCGGTGCTGGCGGCCATTGCCGACGCGCTGCCGTGCGCCAACCTGACCTACCTTGCTGACTCCGCGCACGTGCCCTACGGCAACAAGGACGATTCCTTCATTCGCCAACGCGTCCTGAGCATTGGTCACTATCTTGCCGAGCAAGGTTGCACGCTGATTGTTGTGGCCTGCAACACGGCCACCGCAGCCGCCGTCGCTGCACTGCGCGACGCGCTGCCAGGCATTCCCGTTGTCGGCATCGAACCGGGCGTCAAACCCGCTGCCGCTGCCTCACAAACAAAACGCATCGCCGTACTGACTACATCCGCCACGGCGCGCAGCGAACGCCTCGCGCAGCTGATCGCGCGGCACGCCGGAGCAGTACAGGTCGAAATCCTGCCCTGCCCCGACTGGGCCACACGGGTTGAAACCTTGCAACTGAACGACCCCGGCTTTGCCGAAGCGGCTCGCGCTCACCTTGCGCCCACGCTTGCGGCAGGGGCCGACCAGATCGTCCTGGGCTGCACGCATTACGCGTTTCTTGCCTCGGTGCTGCAACCCATCGTCACCGGACGCGCCGTACTCGTAGATGTGGCTGATGCCGTTGCGCGCCAATGCGTGCGTCTCGCCGGCGCATCGGCGCTTGGACACGGGCAGATCAGTTTGCATGCCACGGCACAACCAGAACGCCTGCAAGCTGCTCTGCCTGCGCTGGGACTGCAAAGGCTTGCAGCTCGACTAAGCGGCCCGGCAAAGTTGGCAACAAACCAGAGGCTATTCGCAGCGGTCTAATCTTGGCCATCCTCAATGCGCAGTATCAGCGTATACACCATCGACGGAGGCGGAGGTGCTGGCGACTTTGGACGGTTGCGGGGCACAGCCAAGCGGCCCAACATAATAGCGAGCACCTCTGAGGCAACGCTTTTAAACGCCGATCTGTGCCACGATAGTTCGCTTCTGCCTGAGTTCCATGAATTCATTCAGAACCAACGCGCTGATCACCAGCACACCACCCACCAAGGTGCCCATAGAAGGCTGCTCTGCGGCCCAAAGCCAGGCCCAGGTTACACCAAACAATACTTCAAGCAGACCGAGCAAGGCTATTTCGGCGGCGGGTAACTCACGCGACAAGCGCACCACCAGTAAGCATGGAATCGCCAATTGCACTACCCCCAACAAGGCCAGCAAACCCAGATCGTGACCCGAGGCCTGCAGAGGATAAGCCATCGGCAGCGTGATCAAGGCCGAGAGCGTGGCTCCGATCAACACGGCCGGCAGCATATCGACACGATTTTTCGCCTCCAGCCCGGTTTCGCCGTGCGCGACAAATTGCAGCAGTGTCCAATTGCATGCCGCCGCCAGTGGCACAATAAAAGCAATCAGCGTACCCGCCAAAGATACGCCATCCATCGCCTCGCGGCCGAACATCCAACCAATACCGACACTTGCCAAGGCAATGGCAAGCCAGGTTCGCGCGGGAAGCCGATACCCGAGAAACAGCCGAGCAAACAGGGCCGTAATCAGCGGCCCGATGGCCAATGTAACAAGCACGTTGGCCACTGTTGTTCTGGTCATCGCCACCATGAACGCCGTGTACATTGCCGCCCAGCAGACCCCGGAAGCCCAGACAGGCCAGCCGGCACGTAACAGGCCACGCCAGAAAGTTGCGCCACGCATCACACTCAAGGCCATCATCAACGCCAGCGCATTGAAGAGACTGCGCCAGAACGTCACTTCAAAACTCCTTGCCGCGTCAAGATGGCGTGTAACCACCCCGGCCACGCTCCACAGAAGCGTGGCAAGAATCATCAGCAAAACGGCGCGTCGGTGGGTCATGGCGGTCAAAAAATGCAATGGAAAGTGAGTATTGAAGTATCCATGACGCCGGCAAGCCAGGTCAAATTTTCTCGTATCTCAAGAAACGCCTTGCTTCCAAACAATCACCCTAGACGTCAACCCTGCCGTAATCACCAGCAAAGAAATTACCAGTCAAAACATTTCAAGGCCTCTGGATTATCAAGTGGGCGGGGCCACTCAAGAGTTTGCCAGCTTGATTTCCACTTTTAATGCTGCGGCACGGTATGCCAATGCGCATTTGGTGCAAGCGCGACTAACTCGCCTGTCTCAGTTCGACCCTGAATGGTCAAAACCCGCTTCAAAATCTAGCCGTTCAAACCGGGCAGTCAAATGCGTATAAAATAAATAGACGAGCAAAGCTAGAATGAGCAAAACATGCCGTCTCGACTGAGGCGGATCTCTAACGAAACATCAATACTCAATAAAAACAATGAAGCTCAATGCGAATTGCATCAGGTCAAGTCTTAGCTGCATTTGCTTCATGCTTTTTATTACAAGCTTCTCGCCAGCAAAGGCCGATGACTTTCCGACACTCAACGGCTCACTCGCACTTGAGCTGAATAACAGAACAACATGGGTGGGGCCAAAGAATACACAACGCAATGACCTGTTTCTTTTTGCCGAAGCGGATACTGCGTTAAAGCTGAACAAAAATTGGTTGTTTCGTGCCATCGTCACACTCGAACCCTTGACCGACCCCTATCCCGAAAAAAACCGTGCCTTCGAAAACGAAGATGTTCGCTGGAAGGATGTCTTCATTCAATACGACGATGGTATTGTCGGGTTTCGCGGTGGCCGGATCACGGCCGACTTTGGTTACGCTTGGTATGGTGCCCCCGGCCTCGAAGCTACAACGCTGGCAGAAGACTATGCAATCTGGGACAGAATGGGTGCGTCAGGCTGGTATCGGCTGCAGAGCAACACCTTCGGGTCAACAACGATAAGTGCGGCATTCTTCTCGTTGGATACGTCTCCGCTTTCGGCCTCATGGCTGAACACCCGTCGCCAAAAGAGTGCTGCCCGCGGCGGCCCTAGCAATACCGACTCGCCAACATCGGTTGCCGTTTCGCTTTATGGTACCGATATCCCTAGGTTGCCTGGATTTTCGTGGCAGTTAGCCCTGCTGCGGCAGCAAGTTGATTTTGTTACCGACAACACGGGGCAGCGCAATTACTTGGTTGCCGATGAGAAAGGTTTTTCGGCCAATCTGCGACAAACGATCAAACTAGACAACGGGATCGAATCAACAACTGTAGGCGAAGTTGTTTATCTTAAGGATCGCGGGGGTATTCCGGGAGCCTCCGCACGCTATCTGGTGGTCGGTGAAACGCTCAAGTACGGGCGCTGGCGCGCGCAAACTGCACTGACCACTCGGTGGCTGGACGGACCTTCCACATGCTCGTCCAGAGATAGACTTTTTGCGCTGACGGCCGGATACGACTTTACCGACCGCTGGTCGTGTGATGCCGTATGGCGGAACGCCAAAGTATTCGGTGACATGGCAGACAGCTTCAGGGTTCGGCTCAGATATCAACTTCCTTTCTAACGCACAACTCCCGAGCTTTCTGTAAGAGCGTCATGTAACAATAAACGGGGGCAGCTCAGTCTGTCCCCTTTTGTTGCTTTTGTCGGCCTCCGTCAGCGGACTGTTTTGGTAGGCGCGTTTGTTGGCAAAGCTGGATCATGAACATCTCCTGTCGGTCATCATCGAACAAGTTTCAATTTGATTGTTTAAGTTAGATTGCGGCTAATCGTTCTACATTGAGCAATGCCCTTTGGCTTTGCTCACTCATTGACCGCAAAAGCCGCAACACGCTTACATGCGCTGTTTGACGCCGCGTGAAAGCGCGCCGATACTGAGCCAATTTATCAAATCCGAATTGGCGCAACATGTTCTCCGGATTCCAACGCTCGACCCGACGTCTGCTCCTGTTGCTCGCCGTTCTGCCTGCCACCGTGCTGATCATGGGCTGGCTGTACATGATCGGCATGGACCAACTGGAAGGCTCGCCACGCACCCTGCTCGAAAGCCTGCAGTGGGCCACCGAAACGCTCACCACGACAGGCTATGGCCATGACTCGCACTGGCGACATCCGGCTATCGCGCTGTTCGTCATTCTCGGACAATTCATGGGGCAGTTTCTTGTCTTCCTGATTTTCCCGATCTTTGTCCTGCCGTACTTTCAGGAGCAGTTTGAAGTCCGTCTACCGCACATTCTGCCGCCTATGGACGGCAAGGTGTTTTTCTACCGTTATGGCCCGGCGATCGAATCTCTGCTTGAGGAATTCAAGCGCACCAATAGTCCCTTCGTCATTTTCGAGGAAGACATGGAATTAGCGCGTAGCCTGCGCGATCGCGGCTATAGCGTCATCTTCGGGAAACTGGCTGATGACCCGGTGGCGCTGGCGCGCGTCAAGGATGCGCGAGCGGTGGTCACCAATGCCGGAGACCACGCCAATGCCACCTGCACGCTGATTGTCCGCGAGCACGGCTTTGACGGCCCACTTTTCGCGCTGGCCAATGACCCGATCTACCGCCCACCCATGGTTCAGATCGGGGCGACCGATGTTTTCACCCCGTCGCACGTACTTGGCGCGGCACTGGCCGCACGCGCCAGCACGCGCATCAGTCCACCAGCCGAGGGCATGCAACTGCTCGGCACACACGCCGCAATGGTCGAATTCCGCGTACGCGCAGGCAGCCCCTTAGCCGGTAAAACCCTCGGCGAATTGCATCTGCGCGAGCAGCATGGCGTATCTGTCATCGGCCAATGGCTGACCGGCGTATTCAATGCCGCCAGGGGCCCCGACACACGGATTGAAGCAGGCGCAATTCTCGTTGTTGTCGGCTCGCGCAGCAATCTGGAAGAAGTTGAACGGCTGGCCATGCCCATTCGCCGTACTGGCCCTATTGTGCTGGCGGGCTACGGCGCAGTGGGTCACAAGGTCGCCCAGCTATTACACGATGCGGGCGAAACCTGCATCGTCGTCGACCTCGCGCCGATACCGGGTGTCGATATTACCGGCAACGTCCTTGAACACAGCGTGCTGGAAAAAGCCGGCGTACGCGAAGCCAGTGCCGTTGTTCTTGCGCTGAACGATGATAGTGAATCGGTTTTCGCCACCGCCATCGTGCGTGACTATGCACCCGAAGTGCCGCTCATCGTGCGCGTCAATCGTGCGCCGAACACCGAGCGCATCTACCGCTCCGGTGCTGACTTCGCCATTTCACAAGGGCAAGTAGCCGGTCAGATACTGGCTTACCATCTACTCGGTGAACAATCCATCCCGGTGGAATGCCGTCTAAAATTTATCCGCTCCAGCGCGGGTCGTCTGGTGGGCACGCACCCCTGGCGCAATACCTTACTCGAAACAACGGGTGCCAAGGTCGTGGTCGTCGAACGCCGCGACAGCGTGCTGGTCGAATTTGCCGCTGATTTCACCGTCGGCACCGACGACACCCTCCTCGTCTGCGGCACCACCGAATGCCTTGAGAAGTACCAGCAAACCTTTCAAGCCTGATTGAACTGCGGGGCAGCACGATAGAGGTAGATTCTATATACTGTACGCATGTACAGCCATCAAAGAATCGCCCACCTCGATATGGATGCTTTCTTCGCCTCCGTCGAGTTGCTCTCCTACCCCGAGTTACTCGGGCAGCCAGTGGTCGTTGGTGGTCGGCGAACACTACAACCCGAGAGGCAAGCCGACGGCACACGGCGCTTTGCCCGCTTGCGCGACTACGCGGGGCGCGGCGTCAGCACGACGTCAACCTACGCAGCACGCGCTCTCGGCGTTTTCTCCGGCATGGGTTTGATGAAGGCTGCAAAGCTCGCCCCCGACGCCATCCTGCTACCGGCCAACTTCGAGGCCTACCGCCACTACTCGCATCGCTTCAAAGCCGCTGTTGCCAGCATTGCACCACGCATCGAAGATCGGGGGATCGACGAAATTTACATTGACCTCGGCGAGGAAGAAGAAGACAGTGAATTGCTCGCACAACGCATCCGGCAAGCCGTATTCGACGCCACCGGCCTCACCTGCTCGATTGGTATCGCGCCGAACAAACTGCTGGCTAAAATCTGTTCCGACCTCGACAAGCCGAACGGCATTACCGTGCTGCAAATGAGCGATTTGCCCACGCGCATCTGGCCGCTGGCAGCAAAAAAGATCAACGGTATCGGGCCAAAAACGGCCGAGCGCCTCGCCCGCCTCGGCATCGAAAGCATTGGCGATCTAGCCGCCAGCCCGCTTGATCTGCTCGTACAGAATTTTGGCTCACTCACTGGAAACTGGCTGCACCGCGCGGCCCACGGCATCGACGAGCGCCGCGTTCATGTCGAGCCTTCGCCGCCCAAATCGATCAGCCGCGAAACGACGTTTGAGCGTGATCTGCATGTGCGTCACGACCGCGACGAACTCTCGGAAATTTTCACCACATTGTGCACCCGTGTCGCGGCCGACATGGCGCACGCCGGGTACGCCGCGCGCACCATCGGCATCAAGCTGCGCTTTAGCGATTTCCAGGGACTGACCCGCGACCTCACGCTGCCGGTGGCTGTCAGCGATGCCGCACAGATTCGCCGCGCCGCTGGCGAATGCCTCAAGCGGATTATTTTCGAACAGCGCATCCGCCTGCTGGGCGTACGTGCCAGCGGACTGCTGCCGATCAACGAAGAGAATCATCCCGCGAAAAACCTGCCGCCAGAAAACACCCATGCAGCACGGCAGACAGAACTGCCTTTGTTTTAAAAAGACAGGCAGTCTGAAAGCCAATAGATACGCCACTCTTCAAACGCACATGCCTGAAAGCCAATATCCATGCGCCTTTCAGGAATGCCTCAAAAAATATTCGGCCAAGCACATGCGGCAGCTAAAATGAGCGCCATGGAAATTACCTGCAAACGCGCCACCATCAGCGATTTCGCGCCATGATCGGCGTTTTTGACAGCGGCCTTGGTGGCCTCTCGACGCTTCCCGCCATTGCCGACGCGCTACCGCAAGCGAACCTCACTTATCTGGCCGACACCGCGCATGTACCCTACGGGGAGAAGGATGACACCTTCATTCGCCACCGGGTTCTGCGCATCGGGCAGTATCTTGCCACCCAAGGCTGCACACTGATCGTCGCCGCCACGCCCGAGCGCCTACAGGCCGCGTTGCCTGCACTGGCGCTGCACCGGCTATTGCCGCGTCTCGATGGCGCAGCGCGTCTGGCGAACGTCTGATGCCATCAATCGCGGTTATCGGCGGCGGACCGTCAGGTCTGATGGCTGCCGAAGTACTTAGCCAATCGGGACACCACGTTGACGTCTACGACGCCATGCCGTGGCTCGGCCGCAAGTTCCTGATGGCTGGAAAAGGCGGCATGAACATCACCCACTCGGAACCGATAGAGGCTTTTTTATCACGCTATGGCACACGGCAGGCACAAATAGCACCGTTGCTTGAGATTTTTGGACCGGACACGCTACGCGACTGGATTCACGGCCTCGGCATTAAAACTTTTGTGGGTACTTCAGGGCGCGTTTTCCCGACCGGGATGAAAGCGGCGCCGCTGTTGCGTACGTGGCTGCACCGCTTGCGTGAGGGGGGCGTGCGCTTTCATGTACGCCATCGCTGGTGCGGCATCGAACGCGGCACGCAAGGCTATTCACTGCGCTTTTCCTCGCCCGATGGTGAGAAGAATATTGAAGCGAATGCCGTGGTGCTGGCTCTTGGCGGCGGCAGTTGGGCCAAGCTCGGGTCAGACGGGCAATGGGTCACGCTGCTCGAACAAGCAGACGTTGAGATCGCGCCGCTGCGCCCGTCCAACTGTGGCTTTGATATCGGCTGGAGCGAGCATCTGCGTGATAATTTTTCTGGCAAGCCGGTCAAACCGGTAGTGGCAACATTCACCGCTGCTGACGGCACACTGCACCGCAAGCAGGGCGAATTCGTCATCACCGGAAACGGTGTTGAGGGCGGTCTCATCTACGCCCTCTCCGCACCGCTGCGCGATGCCATAGAGGCTACGGACGAAGCCAGGCTAATGCTCGACCTTCTACCAAACCACGATCTTGCCAGGGTCATTGAAGAAGTGGCTCATCCGCGCGGCTCGCGCTCACTCTCAAGCCATCTGCACAGCCGGCTTGGCTTGAAGGGCGCGAAGATGGCGCTATTGCACGAATGCCTTCCTCGCGTGGACTTTACCGACCCGTTCAAGCTGGCGCAGGCAATCAAGGCGCTGCCGCTGCGCTTGATTGCCCCGCGCCCGCTCGACGAGGCGATCAGCAGCGCCGGGGGCGTGAAGTTCGACGCGCTCGACAGCAACCTCATGCTGCGTAAGTTACCGGGCATATTCTGCGCTGGCGAGATGCTTGACTGGGAAGCACCCACGGGTGGCTACCTGCTCACCGGCTGTTTTGCCAGCGGCCGAGCGGCAGGGCTCGGCGTGCTGGATTGGTTAAAATCTACTTGAGTCACATGTAAGGAGTCGAACCACGGAGTACACAGAGAACGGCGTAATACTCGAAGCAGTCCCTGCATTGCCAACATATGGTACAAATCCATGATATTCGAATTTCCTGCCTTTCTCCGTGTCCTCCGTGCTCTCTGTTCTCTCCGTGGTTAAAATTCACTTCTCGTCAGGATCAAGAAAAGAATGAAGAAACCCACCCCCCACGAATACGCCGCCTGGATACTGGCCGTATGCGGTGTATTTTATGTTCTCCAGTTCCATTTGCTGTCAGCGCTGATCGCCGGCCTGCTGGTCTATGAACTGATCCACGCGCTTGTCCCACTTTTCTCCCGGCGCCTGTCGACCCGACGCGCCAAAGGTTTGGCCGTTGGCTTTGTCGCGCTATTGGTCATCGGTTTGATCAGCGCTGTGGTTTTCGGCCTCATCGCTTTCATGCGCAGTGAGGGCGGCAGCCTTTCTGCACTCCTTGCCAAAATGGCCGAGATTCTGGAAAGCTCACGTTCAATGCTGCCGCCGTGGCTGGCCGATTATTTTCCCAACAGTGCTATCGGTGTCAGTGAACACATCGGCGAATGGCTGCGCAAACACGCGGCCGATCTGCAGCGCATCGGTAAAGAGACGGGCCACACCTTGGCACACATGTTGATCGGCATGGTCATCGGCGCCCTCGTCTCTTTGCACGAAGCCTGGGATACGGAAAGCCGCGGCCCGCTCGCCCAAGCATTGGCTGCGCGCATGTTCCGCCTGGGCGAAGCCTTCCGCCGCATCGTCTTTGCGCAAGTACGTATTTCGGCCATCAACACCGCGCTCACCGCCACCTACCTTGCTGTCGCTTTACCACTCTTTGGCGTGTCTTTACCACTCACAAAAACCATGATCGTCGTGACTTTTGTTGTAGGCTTGCTGCCGGTTATCGGTAACTTATTCTCCAATACGGTGATCGTCATTGTCAGCCTGGCGCATTCGTCCACTGTGGCCGTATCGTCGCTCGGCTTCCTCGTGCTTATTCACAAACTGGAATATTTTCTTAATGCGCGCATCGTCGGCACCCAGATCAGCGCCAAAGCCTGGGAATTGCTCACCGCCATGCTGCTCATGGAAAGCGTCTTTGGTCTGGCCGGGCTGGTTGCCGCGCCCATCTGCTACGCCTGGCTGAAGGACGAACTCAAGCAACGCGGACTGATCTGATGCACATCTGGGTCGATGCTGATGCCTGCCCCAGGGTGATCAAAGACATTCTCTTTCGGGCGGCAAACCGTACCAAAATATCGCTGACGTTAGTTGCCAATCAGACGCTACACGTTCCACCCTCGCCGTTTATCCGGAGTGTGCAGGTGCCGGCCGGGTTTGATGTGGCCGACAACGAAATTGTCAAACGCGTTGCGGCGGGGGATCTGGTAATCAGCAGCGACCTGCCACTGGCCTCTGATGTCATCGACAAAGGCGGCTTTGTCCTGAGCCACCGGGGTGAGTGGTATTCCGCCGCCAACATCAAACCTCTGCTCAACATGCGTGACTTCATGGACAACCTGCGCGCCAGCGGCGTACAGACGGGCGGACCGCCACCGATGAGTCAGAGCGAAAGCAAAGCCTTCGCCGGACATCTGGATCGCTTTCTGGCGAGCCGGAGCTAAGTCTGCCTGTCTTGACTCACTTAGCGCATGAGTTGCCGTCGCTTCCGCAACTTCCATGTTTCAAGCCAAGTTTGACCATGACCATTTCGGCCGGGCAAAAGCAGGTGAAGCCACTCTGAAAAAGATTGGCACCCACGAAAGCGGTGAGCCAGAGAAAATGCCGGGAAACAAACAGCGGGCACCCCTCAACACCTAGGGCAAGAGAAATCAGGATAAAGCTGCCGGCCATGATGCGGATAGCGCGTTCGACGGTCATGATGCATGCTCCTTGTTGAAAGCGGCGTAGTAAAGAACCGGAATGACCACCAGGGTGAGCACCGTGGATACGAATATTCCAAAAATCAGGCTAATCGCCAACCCGTTGAAAATTGGATCATCAAGAATGAACAGGGCACCCAACATGGCTGCTAGACCAGTCAGGGCAATGGGCTTGGCGCGCACCGCAGCGGACTGAATGATGGCTTCGCGGAAATTCATTCCCTCGGCCACCTGCTGACGAATAAAATCAACCAGCAGTATTGAGTTGCGCACGATGATGCCGGCCAGCGCGATCATTCCGATCATCGAGGTTGCCGTGTATTGCGACCCAAGCAGTGCATGGCCGGGCATGACACCGATAATGGTGAGCGGAATGGGCGCCATAATGACCAGTGGCACCAGATAACTCTTGAAATGCGCAACAACGAGCAGATAGATGAGAATGAGCCCGACTGCATAGGCAATCCCCATGTCGCGGAAGGTTTCGTAGGTCACCTGCCATTCGCCGTCCCATTTAACGCTGAAGCCAGCATAGGTGTCCGCCGGCTGGCGGATAAACCATTCACCGAGGCGTCCCCCTGCGTGAGGCACGGCGTCAAGCGCCATGCCCGCGACTTCGCCACGGGCATCGAACATGCCGTACAACGGTGAATCGAGTTTTCCACCCATGTCGCCAAACACATAAACCACGGGCAAAAGGTCCTTGTGATAGATCGTTTTTTCGCGCGACTTCTCACGCACTTCGACCAGTTCAGAAACCGGCACCAGCTGACCTTCTCTTGAGCGAACACGGAGCTTGAGTAAGGCTTCCAGCGAGCTTTGCCGATCAGCAGGCAACATCACGCGCACCGGAATCTCGAACTTCGACTCGGCGTTATGCACTGGCGTCACATCTTCTCCGGCCAGCCCCATACGCACCGCTTCAACGATATCGCTTTGCGCCACCCCAAGTAGCGCCGCCTTGTTCTGCAACACATGCAGAACCAATTTTGTATCATCAGCCTGCACTGAATCATCTATCCCGACAAGATCCGGCGTCTTTTCCAGCACCTTGCGAATTTTTTTCGCCACGCCGATCTGACCCCGATAATCCGGGCCATAGACTTCAACAACAATCGGCGACATAACCGGCGGGCCCGGCGGCACTTCAACGACTTTGGCATTCCCGCCCGCCTTGCGGCCAATATCTTCGACCATCTGCCGTACGGAAACAGCAATTTCGTGGCTCGGACGCGAGCGGTGTTTTTTGTCGACCAGATTCACCTGCAGATCACCCAACTCAGGCGCTGCACGCAGATAGTATTGACGCACCAGACCGTTGAAATTTATCGGGCTGGCCGTACCGGCATAAGCCTGATAATCAACAACCTCCGGCACCTTGCCTATTTCCGCTCCGATCTCACGCAACACCCGCGCTGTTTCTTCCAGCGGCGTACCGACCGGCATGTCGAGAATGATCTGAAACTCGCTCTTGTTGTCAAAAGGCAGCATCTTGAGTACGACCAACTTGAATCCCGCCAGCGAAACTGATCCCAGAATCAGCGCAACAATCACGATATATAGTTTTTTTCTTGCCCGGCCGCCTGTAGCCGGATCGACAAAAGGCGTCAGTAACCGGTGGAATATACGATCCAGACGAACATTCAGGTTTGATTCAGTGCCGACCTTGTGATGCGAGTTGCTGAGCAGCTTGGCCGCCAGCCACGGCGTCACAACAAATGCCACAGCCAGCGAGATGAGCATGCCCATCGACGAATTGATCGGGATCGGACTCATATACGGCCCCATCAGCCCGGTGACAAAAGCCATCGGCAACAATGCGGCGATAACGGTCAAGGTGGCCAGAATGGTCGGCCCACCGACTTCATCAACAGCGCGCGGAATGATTTCAAGCAAAGGCTCGCCCGGATGCAATGCTTGCCAGCGGTGGATGTTTTCAACTACCACGATGGCGTCGTCAACCAGAATGCCAATCGAGAATATCAGGGCAAACAATGACACACGGTTGAGCGTAAACCCCCAAGCCCAGGAAGCAAACAGCGTGGCCGCCAACGTCAGCGTAACAGCGACGCCAACAATCAGCGCTTCGCGCTTACCCAGCGCAAAAAACACTAGTAACACGACAAAGGCCGTGGCAAAAACCAGTTTGCCAATCAGTTTTTGTGCCTTGTCAGTGGCTGTCTGTCCATAATTGCGTGTCACTGTAACGTCTACACCCTCAGGGATCACTGTTCCCTTGAGTGAAGCCACACGGGCAATAACGCCATTGGCCACATCAGCCGCGTTGACACCGGGTTTTTTAGATATTTGCACAGTGACCGCAGGAAACTCGCCGTCCTTACTACCAAACCACACGTATTTGCCCGGCTGGTCCGGACCATCCTCAACTTTCGCCACGTCGCCCATGAACACCGGCTTGCGATTCTTGGCATCGCCACGCACAGCGACGACTAACTGACGAACGTCTTTCGCAGACTCAAGATAGGTGCCCGTTTGCACCAGCACTTCACGATTGCCGGCTACAAGACTGCCGGAAGATTGCAGGGCATTGCCAATCTTGAGGGCTGCCGAGATATCTTGCGTTGTCACGCCAAAGGCATTCATGCGTTCGCTGTCCATCACCACGCGAATCACGTGATCCGGCCCGCCCAGCGTCGACACATCACGCGTGCCCTTGATACGTTTGAATTCGATTTCAGCTGAGCGCGCAACTTGCTGCAGATCGAAGGCAGAGCGACTGGTGTCGGCGGTCCAGAAGGTCAGCGCAACGATGGGCACATCGTCAATGCCCTTAGGTTTGATGATGGGTTCAAGAACGCCAAGGTTAGTCGGTAGCCAGTCGCGATTGGAATGCACCGTATCGTAGAGACGTAAGACAGCATCGTTGTACTTGATGCCCACATCGAACTGCACGGTGATGACCGCCATACCCGGGCGCGAAACGGAATACACATGCTCAATGCCAGACATGCGTGAGAGCACCTGCTCCGCCGGCGTGGCAACGAGATTCTCCACATCCTTGGCCGAAGCGCCGGGGAAAGGCACAAAGACATTGGCCATGGTCACATCGATCTGTGGCTCCTCTTCACGCGGCGTCACCAGCGTGGCGAAAATCCCCATCAGCAACGCAACAATCGCCAGAAGTGGCGTCATTTGTGACGACTGGAAGAAACGGGCAATGCGCCCCGATATCCCCATCTGCTATTTCCCGCCCGACTTCAGGGTAATCGCCGCTTTGATCGGATCAAGCACAACACGCTCACCCGGTTCGAGACCAGCGAGGACATCAATTTCACCATTGTTGAATTTTTCACCAAGACGCAACTGACGCAATGACAGCGCGCCCTGCTCATTTTGCACGTAGACTGCGGACACCTCACCACGCCGCAAAACAGCCGCCGTCGGAACTGTCAAGCGCTCCACACGACCCACCACAAAATGCACGCGGGCAAACATGCCGGGGATTACATCCTTGAGATCAGGCGGCAATCCAACGCGTACTTGAGACACATGAGTCGCTGCATCTGCCGTCGGCAGAAGTGCCACTGTTTTGGCATCAACCCACTTTTCAAGCTCTGGAAATTCGATCCGGGCCTGTTTTACGCTACGCATTTGCGGCAACTGGTACTGCGGTATGCTAGCGGTCACCCGCAGACCGGTCGGCTCGTAGATCGTCAGAAGCGTACGCCCCGGCTCTGCCATTTCACCCTGCTCGATCAGGCGCTGTGCGACGATTCCGGAAATAGGCGCTGTCACACTGGCATAGCCGAGACTAATCCCGGCCTGCCCATGGGCTGCCTGTGCCGCCTCAAAATCCGCCTTAGCTTTGTCCAGCCCGGCCTGACTGATAAACCCTTGCTGCCGCAGATTCTTCATTCGTTCGTAGTTGGCCTTGGCGTTAATAAATTGCGCAGACGCACCCGCCGCCGCCTCGCCAGCCTCGCGAGCATCAATGCGCAAGAGCAGCTCCCCCTTCTTGACGACCTGGCCGGCATCAACTTTCATTTCCACCACACGACCGGAAACGCGGGAGGCCAAGGTGGTCTGCACCACCGCCTCAACCGTAGCTTCAACCGGCAAGGTCAGATCCAGCATATGGCGCTTGACCTCAACCGTAGGCAAACCTTCTGCCTGTACTGAGAGTGCGACCAATAGTGCGGCTAGAGGGAGAAATGTATTCCTGAAATTAATTTTCATATATATAAGTGTATTCTTATATTGAATCAAAAACAAGACGGATATCAGGGTTACTATACTCCGATAGCATTTAGACACGACTTAAAGGATGGTTAATCGGCTCAAAATTTTAAAAATCGGCGCACAGGCATAGCAAGACCTTGAACACAAAGTCAAAAGACTTGGGGCATCTTAGGTATACTTCGCCCCTTGTATTTTTTGCAGTCGAAAGAATTTGCGATGAGTTCCACGCCCGTTTCAACTCCATTTCCGCCAGAAATCCTGCGCGACGTCGCCAAACGGCGGACCTTTGCAATCATCTCGCACCCGGATGCCGGCAAAACCACGCTGACTGAAAAACTGCTCCTCTTCGGTGGCGCCATCCAGTTGGCGGGCACGGTCAAAAGCCGAAAGAGCGCGCGCCATGCAACGTCCGACTGGATGGAAGTCGAAAAGCAGCGCGGCATTTCGGTGACTAGTTCCGTCATGCAGTTCGAGTACCAGGGGCATACGGTCAACCTGCTCGATACACCCGGCCACGAAGATTTCTCAGAAGATACCTACCGTGTATTGACCGCGGTTGATGCCGCCGTGATGGTGATCGACGCGGCCAAGGGTGTGGAAGCGCAGACGATCAAGCTGATCAACGTCTGCCGTATGCGTAACACACCGATTATTACCTTCATCAACAAGCTTGACCGCGAGGTGAGGGAACCTTTCGAGTTGCTTGAAGAAATCGAAAACGTTCTCAACATCGAGTGTGCGCCAATTACCTGGCCGATTGGCATGGGCAAAACATTCCGCGGCGTTTATCACCTGCAAGGCGATAGTCTGCTGCGCTTCGCGCCCGGCGAAGAACGCCGTACTGAAGCCGAACAGGTCGACGGCATTCATAACTCGATTCTCGATGAACAATTTCCGCTTGAAGTCGGCAAACTGCGAGATGACGTTGAATTGATCCAGAGTGCGAGCAGCCCATTCAACCTCGTCGACTTTCTTGCCGGGCAACAAACACCAATATTCTTCGGCTCCGGCATCAACAATTTCGGCGTGCAGGAAATTCTTCAGGCTCTGCTGGATTGGGCTCCGCCTCCGCAGGAGCGGGACGGCGGCAGCCGTGCGGTACAACCTGCCGAACCGGCCTTTACCGGCTTCGTGTTCAAAATCCAGGCCAACATGGACCCCAAGCACCGCGACCGTATCGCCTTCTTCCGTGTCTGCTCCGGCCGTTATTCTTCGGGAATGAAAGTACGCCATGTGCGCATGGATCGTGAGATGAAACTGGCCAACGCACTGACCTTCATGGCCAACGAACGGGTGCTGATGGAAGATGCCGTGGCTGGCGACATCATCGGCATCCACAATCACGGCCAGTTGCACATCGGCGATACGCTGACCGAAGGCGAAACGCTCGGCTTCAAAGGCATCCCTTACTTCTCACCCGAACTTTTCCGCGTTGCCCGCCTGCGCGATCCGCTCAAGAGCAAGCAACTGCAAAAAGGTTTGCAGGAACTCGGTGAAGAAGGTGCTATTCAGGTTTTTGAGAACCTCGCTACCGGAGCCTTGCTACTTGGAGCGGTTGGCACGCTGCAATTCGAGGTTGTCGCGCAGCGACTGCAAACCGAATACAAGGTGGACGCTCTCTTTGAATCCGCCGACATCAACACCGCACGCTGGCTGACCTTTCCCGACGAACTGACACGCAAGAACTTCGAGCGCGAACAACAACACCGCATGGCCAAAGACGTGGACGGCAACCTCGTCTACCTGGCCAGCACCCGCTACAACCTCGATGTGACCCGGGAGAAGTGGACCAAGGTGGGCTTCCACGACTCACGCGAACACGGGCAGAAAATGTAATGAATGGAATAGCCCGTATTTATTTCTTCGATATAGACAACACCCTGCTTGATCACCGCACCAATGAGATTCCCAAATCGGCACTCATTGCGATTGCCGAACTCCGGCATGCCGGACATACCGTCGTCGTCGCCACCGGTCGCAGCTATGGGCATGCCCGCCCTTTCGTCGATCAGATCGAGCCGAACTACGTCATCACCCAGAACGGCGCGCGCATCCTTAAGGATCACCAGGAAGTGCTGTCAATTCCGCTAAAGCGAGAGCCGCTGGTTACCCTGTTCGACTGGATGTCGGCACAAGGCCATCCCTACGGTGTCAATCATGGCGCATCAGGCTACATCAGCGCCGCCCTGCCCTGTGCTGTGAAACCACTGTCTCTGGTCGACATGCCCTTCCAGACGGACAACCCGTTTTATCTCAACGAAGTTGCGCATCAGGGCTGGCTCTTCTTTGACGAATCACTCGACGAGAAAGTAATGCCGGTGATTATTGCAGGCTATCCTGACTTTGGTTTTGTGCGCTGGAACAAAACAGCCATCGACGTAATGCCCGGTGGCATCAACAAATGGACAGGCTGCCAATGGGTGATGGCACAAACCGGTTTTGCCGCGCATCAGGCTATCGCCTTCGGTGACGGGTTGAACGATATGCAAATGTTGCAGGGCGTTGGCCTCGGCATCGCCATGGATAACGGCCACCCCGAACTCAAAGCAATTGCCGATCACATCGCCCCGGCCCTGCATCTGGATGGTATTGCTACCATGCTCGGACAACTTGCGAAAAGCAGCCTCCCATAAAAACAAGCGGTACAAGATTCAATCTGGCATTTATCTTGCTTTATATCCAGTGCATTAAATATAAGGAACTCATCATGGACTGGGAAGAAATGCTTACACTGCTGACGATTGGCGCAATATCGCCCTATTGCACTGAAGCCGCTGTCAGGTGGCTCAAGCGTTCATGCCGGTGCAAAAAATGGCGTGAAGGCACCAACTTGAGTCCAGAAACAGACAAGCCAAACAAGTTCAGTTTGTTTCATTGCCAACAATCCACACCCTCACGGTAAGCGCTGGCCTGTTCCCGCAGCCATTGGCAGAAAACCTGTAGCGGTGCTGATTCAACATTATTTTCCGGATAGACCAGATAATAACTGCGCTGGCTTCGAAGAATCTTCGGCGAGGGTGTGACAAGCCCACCTGAAGCGAGCTCATTTAACACAAAAAAACGCGGCACCAAGGCGACGCCCAGACTGGCTTTGGCCGCCTCGACAAGCATCGAGAATAGTTCGTAACGCGCACCACCCATGGCGTTAACATTACTCAATCCACTGGCCTCAAACCACTCCCGCCAGGCATAAGGTCGCGCTGACTGGTGCAACAGGGGCATGTTCACCAGCGCCTCGGGGGCAACCATCGCCCTGCCATTCATCAACATCGGGGTGCATACCGGAACCATCTCTTCACCAAACAGATATTCAGCAAAGGCCCCCGGCCACACCGGATCGCCATAATGTATGGCAGCATCAAAAGGCGTGTCGTTGAAGATAAAGGGATCTGCCCGCGTAGTCAAATCCAGCGTTATGGCCGGATGCTGCACATTAAAATCACCCAGACGTGGTATCAGCCAACGCGTCGCAAATGTCGGGATGACGGCCAGTTCAAGCACGCCACCCGCTCCGCGATGCGCCATCAACGACAACGTGTCGTGTTCAAGACGCTTGAGGTTATCCCTGACTTGACGGGCATAGATCTGCCCGGCTTCGGAGAGAGTGACTCGCTTCTTGATGCGGTTAAACAACTGAACGCCTAACTGGGACTCAAGTGTGGAAATTTGGCGGCACACCGCACTTTGCGTCAGGGCCAGCTCTTCTGCTGCTCGAGTGAAACTTTGATGCCGTGCCGCCGTCTCGAAAGCGATCAGGAGATCCGTACCGGGTAATTTTCTTCGCATAATGTTCATTCCGTATTGGAACAATGTTGTGACTATACATCGTTTGCCGCATCGATGTTTGCAAGCAAGAATGCCCTGTATCAAGAAATTGCGATGAATTTCATTACTTCTTGTAATTGACGGGTTAGCATCAAGTTGATTTTGTTACGCCCGCGGGGAGTAGCCAAAGTCGTCAGGATAAGGGAGCAAGCACCATGTCATCTTTCGAAATCGTGACGCGAGAGGATTTTTCCGACGTCACCTACCTGCTGGAAGTGCTCCACCCGATGATGGCCAGGGCCGCAAAACCCGGGCAGTTTGTGATCGTCATGCTTGATGAACACGGCGAACGGATTCCGCTGACCATCGCCGACTACGACACCGTCAAGGGCACGATCACGCTGGTCATTCAGGCCGTAGGGAAAACCACCCGCCAGATGCAGACCGAATGCAAGGTCGGCACCTCGCTGTACGCGATGGTCGGCCCCATGGGCGTACCCAGTGTCATCAGCCATGCCAAAAAAGTCGTGTGCGTCGGTGGCGGGCTCGGCGTTGCTCCCGTCTATCCTCAGGCCCGTGCCTTCAAGGAGGCCGGTGCTTATGTGATCGGTGTTGTCGGCTTCCGCAACAAGAATCTTGTGTTCTGGGACGATAAATTCCGCGCCTGCTGCGATGAATTCATCATTTGTACCGATGATGGGTCGGTAGGCATCAAGGGGCTTGTCACGGCCGGTATTACACAGGCCATCGAGAAGCATCCCGACATCGACGAAGTGATCGCCATCGGCCCGATGATCATGATGAAAGGCTGTGCCGACACCACCCGTCCCTACAAGATCAAAACCATGGTCAGCCTCAACCCGCTGATGGTGGACGGTACCGGTATGTGCGGCGGCTGCCGCGTCAAGATCGGTAATCAGGTCAAATTCGCTTGCGTCGACGGGCCGGACTTCGACGGTCATGAGGTCGATTTCTTCGACCTCATGACCCGCCTGCGCCGCTACTCAAAGGAGGAGCGCATGGCGATGGATCACTACGAAAAGGGATGTCGCCTGCAACAGGCGATCGAAGAGAAAACCACGCAATCCTGACGCACATTCTTACCCATAGGCAGACATGGCAAAGAAAAAAACCATACGCAGCATCCCGCAGGAGCGCACACCGATGCTCGAGCAAGCGCCGGAAGTACGTGCGAAAAATTTTGAAGAGGTTGCCTGCGGCTACCACCCGGACGAGGCACTGCGCGAATCCGACCGCTGCCTGATGTGCCCGGACCAGCCCTGCGTCTCGGGCTGCCCGGTCAACATTAACATCCCCGGCTTTATTCAAAAAATAAACGAAAAGAATCTGCGCGGCGCCTACGACATCATCACCCAAACGAGCCTGCTACCCGCCATCTGCGGCCGCGTCTGCCCACAGGAGAAGCAGTGCGAAGGCGTATGCACGGTGGGCGAATCGCTGGAGGCCGTGGCTATTGGCCGACTGGAGCGTTTTGTTGGCGACACGGCGATCCGCGAAGGCTGGGCCAACATTCCCTATATCGAAAAAAACTCTTTCAAGGTCGGTATCGTCGGCTCCGGCCCGGCCGGCATGGCCTGTGCGGCCGACATGGCCAAGGCGGGCTGCGACGTTACGGTTTACGAAGCTTTCCATCAGGCCGGCGGCGTCCTGAAATACGGCATCCCCGACTTCCGCCTGCCCAACGCCGTGATTGATGCCGAAATCAGCAACCTCATTAAACTCGGCGTAAAATTTGAATGCAACACGCTGGTCGGCCGCCTGTTCACCATCGAACAAATGATCAGCGAAATGGGTTTCGACACGGTCTTTGTCGGCGTCGGCGCCGGCTACCCGACAACGCTCGGCATTCCCGGCGATTCGCTGAACGGTGTACTTTCCGCCAACGAACTGCTCACGCGTTGTAACCTGATGCGCGCCCGCGACTTCCCCAATTACGACACACCACTACCGCTTGGCCGTCGCGTAGCCGTGGTCGGCGCCGGCAACACGGCGATGGACGCGATGCGCGTTTGCCTGCGTCTGGGCGCCGAGAAAGTCTATTGCATCTACCGCCGCTCACACAAGGAAGCACCGGCCCGCGCCGAGGAACTGCACCACGCCGAGCAGGAAGGCATTGAGTTTCACTGGCTGACCCACCCGGTTGCTGTAGTCAACGATGGCGACGGCAACGTACGCGGCATGCGCTGTGTGCGTATGGAACTCGGCGAACCGGACGACTCTGGCCGCCGCCGCCCCATCGTCGTCGAAGGCAGCGACTTCGACTTCGAGGTCGACATGATCGTTTACGCCATAGGCACCAACGCTAATCCGATCATGGGACAAACCTCCGGCATGCGTCTCAACAAGTGGGGCTACATTGATACAGACAGCACGCTCGCCACCTCGCTCGCGGGTGTATTTGCCGGCGGTGACATTGTGACTGGTGCTGCCACCGTCATCGAGGCCATGGGCGCCGGACGTCGCGCTGCCGCCGCCATGAAGGCCTATCTGGGCATCCGTGACAGCACGCAAGCTTATGAAACGGGCGGTGAGAAATTCTTTGGCATACCCGCCGGCGAACGCAATTTCGCCCGCCTGAAAATCGCCTGAGCAGTACATAGCTGAAACGCAACCGAGGAAAAACCTGACATGGTCGTGAAGAAAGCAGCGAAAAAAGCAGCAATGAAGGATGTCATTGCGCTGAAGGAACATATCATCGAGATCATCAGCGATTCCGGCGAAGGCGCGCAGCGCTGCGGCCAGTCGCTCGGCTCGATAGCTGCCCGTATGGGCAACGGCATCTGGACAACTGAAATCATTCCTGCCGAAATTCGCCCGCCGGCACGCAGCGTCGCCGGCGCCAGCGGCAACCGCATCCGTATCGGCTCAGACTACATTACCAACGGCGGCGACCAGACCGACCTCGTCGTCGCCTTCAACGAACAGGTTCTACTCGGCCGCGTGCGTGCCGGGGAGCTCAAACCGGGTGCCACCATCCTGCTCGAAAGCATGTGGCGCAAAAACACCGACATCAATATCTCGATGACCTACATCCAGACACATGACCGTCTGGTCGAAGCAGGTTACAAGGTTTATGAAATTCCGATGGAACAGGAATGCCTGCAGCTCGTTGACAATGCACGGCAGGGCAAGAACATGTTCGCTCTCGGCATGCTCTGTCATATCTACAGCTTTGATCTGCAGCCGGCGCGCGACCAGATTGCGCTGACCTTCGGCAAGAAGGCGCTGGACGTTATCGCTTCCAACGTAACATTGCTCGAAGCTGGTCACGCGTGGGCCGCCGTACATCTCGACTTCTGCTACTGCATTCCGGCCACACCGTCACCCAAGGCGCAGATTGCCACCAACGGCAACACTGCGCTGGCGCTGGGCGTCATGGCCTCGGGCATGGAACTCTGTGCGATGTATCCGATCACACCCGCCACTTCGGCATCACACTACCTCTCTGATGTCTTCGAGAAAGTCGGTGGTCTAGTGCATCAGGCCGAGGACGAAATCGCTGCCTGCGCCTTTGCCATCGGCGCCTCATACGCCAGCAAGTGCACGGTGACCATCACGTCCGGGCCAGGTTACTCGCTCAAGCAGGAAGCGATCGGCTTGGCTGTCATGGCCGAAATTCCGCTTGTCGTGGTCAATGTCCAGCGTGGCGGGCCGAGTACGGGCCAGCCGACCAAGGCCGAACAAGGCGACCTGATGACAGCAATCTTCGGCAGCCACGGCGACGCGCCCAAGGTGGTCATGGCACCGGCGACGATTGAAGATTGCTTCTACTCGATCATCACCGCGCGCAAGATTGCCGAATCTTTTAACACCGTGGTCGTCGTATTGACCGACGCGGCACTGGCCACCTCTCAACAGCCTTTCGACCGGCCACAATTCAACGAAGCGTGGCTGGCACCACCCATCGACCAGAGCGCTATACCCGAAGGCGGCCAGCCCTACGACTGGGATGCCACAACCGGCATTGCCCGCCGCTTCATCCCCGGCCAACCTGGCGGCATGCATACCGTTACCGGCCTCGCGCATGACCGGCAAAGCCACGTGGCCTACGACCCGGATATCAATCAGGAAGGCCTACGCGCTCGCAGCCTGAAGATCGCCGCGCTGCAAAAAACGCTAATGCCGCCTCCGGTGGTCGGCGACCCGCAGGGTGACCTGCTGGTGCTTGGCTGGGGCAGCACCAAGGGCGCTATCGAAGAAGCGGTCGAATCGCTACGCAGTGAAGGCAAAAAAGTTTCCTCGGCACACCTTCGCTTCCTGCAGCCCATGCAGCCGGGCATCAAAGAGATCATGCAGCGCTTCAAGCAGGTCATGACTATCGAGACCAATTTCAGCGATAACCCGGAAGACGAAATTATCGACGAAAGCAATCGCCGCTATTCGGCGCTCGCCATCCTGCTACGGGCACGTTACCTCGTTGATGTTGACTGCTGGACCGAAGTGAAGGGACAGCCTATCAAACCGGGCACCATCCGACGCGTATTGTTGGCCCAGATGGCCAAGCAAAAGAACTAAGGGACAGACCATCATGACTTACTCAACGACCGAATGTCTGCTCGAACTCTACGAAGAAAAGCTCGAACTTGAGGACTACCAGAGCGGCGTGCCTCGCTGGTGCACGGGCTGTGGTGACAACGCCATACTCACCGCTGTTCAGCGCCTCTGCCGTGACGAGGGTCTGCGTCCGGAAAAAACCGTATTCGTCTCGGGCATCGGCTGTTCCAGCCGCTTCCCGCACTACATGAAGACCTATGGCTTTCACGGCATCCACGGCCGCGCGCTGCCCGTGGCTGAAGGCATTCGCCTGGCGCGTCCGGACCTTACGGTGTTCGTCAACACCGGCGACGGCGATTGCTGCAGCATCGGCGCAGCGCACTGGATTCATGCCATCCGCTACAACATGAACCTCACCGTCTTCCTGCACGACAACCAAATCTACGGTCTGACCAAGAAGCAGGCCTCACCCACTTCACCGATCGGCACTAAGAGCAACACCACGCCGCGCGGCAGCTACCTCGATGCGTTAAACCCGCTCTCGGTCACACTCGGCGTGGCCAATGCTTCCTTCGTCGCACAAGCCGTCGACTGGATTCCAGAGAGCCTCTTTCAGATTGTCCAGGCCGCCTATCACCACAAGGGACTCTCCTTCGTGCGCATCCTGCAACGCTGCCCGGAGTGGCTGCCCAAGCTGCACGAGGCCGATATTCAGGAGCCGGACAGCGTGCTGCTCCTGCATCACGAAAACGCGCTACAAATCAGTGCCGGCCTCTCACGGGTGTATCGCAACCAGTTGCACCACGACCCGCTGGACATGAACAGCGCGCGGGAAATTGCCTCGCGTCAGAACGTGATCCCGGTCGGTATTCTTTACCAGAACCGCGAAATCCCCTGTTACGAAGACACGCGCAAAACCGGTGTGCTGCGTACAAACGAAACCATCCGCAACGGCTTTGAAGCTGAACTCGACAAATACACGGTCTGAAAATGGAATCTAATCTGCAAGCCAACCTTGCGTTTTACCTGACGGGCAAACGGCAGCCCGAACAGCTTGATGCGATCGACAAACTCAAGCTACTCCCTGCGCTTTTCGCCGGCTATCGTGACCTCAACAGTCTGCGCTACGATTTCCCGCTCGTACTGATTGACGATCTCGAAGACGGGCGCGGCATCGAGTCGCTCTCCGCACTGGTCGACGGCATTCTGGACAAGGTCGCCAAAGGCGCAGACGGCGAACGCATCAGTAAACATGTACTACGCCTTGAGCAGGATATACGCGCTCTGGTCAGCAAAGGTACGCGTGGCCGTTTCTCTGACTTGTGGGACAAAGCCGCCGCACCGCTCTCCAAAAATAAGCTGATGGCTGACAGCCTTTCGCGCGCACGCGCTAACCTCAAGACCGACGGCGACGTGCTCGACTGCAACGCCGGCTTGAGTTTTCGCCTGATCGGGCACGTCTGGGGACTCACTCAGATGCAGCGTGCCAAATGCTTCAACGCCGACCTAAAGCGTCTGACCCTCAAACTCTCAGACATCCTGCAGGCCGACTTCATCAACTCCGATGAAGGCAAAACCGCAGAAAACCTAAAGCACGCCTTCGGCACCGGCCCGCTCGACAGCTTCAACTTCGATGCAATGTCGAGTATTCTCAAAAAGGTGCGGGTGCATGACAACCTGCCCAAGCGTCGCCGCCAGCGCATCCTGACTCTGATTGCCGCATTGCAGGCGCAGAAATTCTTTCCCGTCGAAACCAATTCCGAGAACGAGCACAGGAGCAATACAGCGCCCTACTCATTCGCCTTCGACTCCTGTGCCGATGCGCTCAAGACCTATCGTGAGCGCCTGCCCGAAACCATTGCGCTAGCCAAAGCCATCGCTATCGCTGAACTGGAAATCAACGGCGAATACAGCGAAGTGCGCCACGACGCGTTGTTCGAGTCCTTCGGAGAAAACGGGCTGGATGCCGAAGAATTGGCGATCTTCCCCGACTACCTGGTACGCATCAACGCCACATCACTCTCAGGCCCGGAGCAGAGCATACTCACCGAAATCCTCTCCGCCGACCTGCCTTTCAAGATTTTGGTGCAGACCGACGACATCCTCGAAAAATCGACCATCGAGAAAAGCCACCTCACCTTCATCCTGCGCAGCAAACAACTCGCGCGCATGGCGATGGGCCTTGGCGTTTTCGTGCTGCAAATGCCGGCTGCCAGCCTCTACCAGATGCGCCAACCGATGCAGCAAGGTCTGGACTACGGCGGCACCGCGCTATTCAGCATCTTCTCGGGCGACTCGCCCAACACGGCCGGCATTTCACCCTATCTTGTCGGCGCTGCGGCTTGTGAATCGCGCCTCTTCCCGGCCTTCTGCTTCAATCCTGCTGCCGGCCGCAACTGGGCGGCGCGTTTCTCGATCGACGCCAACCCACAGCCCGATCAAGACTGGCCACTGCAAGAACTTGTTTATCAGGACGAGCGATTTCAGACCGTAAGCAAAGCAACGCCCTTCACGCTGATTGACTTTGTCAGCCTCGATACGCGCTATAGCAAGCACTTTGCGCGCGTTCCTAAAGCCAAGTGGAATGAGCAACTTGTTCCGGCAGCTGAAATCATCGCCAATGAAAGCCGCAGGCAAATCGAAACCGTGCCCTATCTCATGATGGCGGATAGCGACAACATGCTGCAGCGGGTGATCGTCGATGAACGAATCATCCGCGAAGCGCGGCGCTGCCGCCTGATGTGGAATAGCCTTCAGGAACTTGGAGGCATCCACAACTCGCACGCCGAAAAATTGCTGGCGAATGCAAAGAAAGCCTGGGAAGAAGCCGCCAAAGCAAATGCCGCCCTTGTTTTACCAGTCGAACCCGCCACGACACCGGAAGCCGCATCCACGCCGACAGCCTCGGAAACTGTACAGGAAAGATCGCAAGGCGAGGCTTACATCGAAACCGCGCGCTGTTCAACGTGCAACGAGTGCATTCAGTTCAACGGCAAAATGTTTGCCTACGATGGAAACCAGCAGGCCTACATCGCAGATATCAACGCCGGCACCTATGCACAACTCGTCGAAGCCGCCGAGAACTGCCAAGTCTCGATCATCCACCCCGGCAAACCGCATAACCCGAATGAACCCGGGCTGGAAGAGTTGCTCAAGCGCGCAGAAGCGTTTATTTAGCGCCGGCGCAAGGACGGGTTACACGATGGTGAGCCCAGCTACGGTACATCACGCCTTGGTTGCCCCACGTAGAGCTGACGCGGGCGGCCGATTTTCTGATCTGAACCGGAAATCATTTCTTCCCACTGCACAAACCAGCCAACCGTGTGGGCCAGCGCAACGATACAGGGGAACATCGAAGGCGGAATACCAATCGCTTTTTGAACGATACCCGAGTAAAAATAAACATTCGGGAAAAGTTTCCGCTTAATAAAATAGTCGTCTTCCAGCACAACTCTTTCCAATTCCTGAGCCAGTGTGAACAGCCGGTCATTCTCGATCCCGCGCGCGCGCAAAACGGTAGCGCAAAGCTGACGCATTATTTGGGTACGTGGATCTGCACCATCAACGACCCGATGGCCGAAACCTTTCAGCGTGAAACTATCATTCTTGTCCTTGGCGCGCTTGATGTACTCGGGAATGTGCGAGACATCACCAATCTCTTCTAGCATATTGAGGCAGACTTCGTTGGCGCCGCCATGCGCCGGCCCCCAGAAGCACCCGATTGCTGCTGCAATACAGGCATAGGGATTGGCACCGGAAGAGCCTGCAAGACGGACAGTGGAGGTCGATGCGTTCTGCCCGTGATCAGCATGCAGCATGAAGATTGTATCAAGCGCGCGGACAATGACGGGATCCGGCTCGTACGTCACCTCCGGACTGCCGAACATCATGTGCAGAAAATTGGCGGCATAACTCAGATCGTTGCGCGGGAACATGAAGGGCGCGCCAATCGAATATTTGTAGGCCATTGCTACAATTGTTGGCATTTTAGCGACAAGTCGATTGAAACGAATCGTGCGATGCTCGGGATTGGAAGAGTCCGCTGCTTGATCATAAAACGCCGACAACGCACCAACCACGCCGACCATCACCGCCATGGGATGGGCATCTCGCCGGAAGCCCTGGTAAAATTTAACAATCTGCTCATTTAGAACAGAGAGTCCCTTGATGACACCTTCGAACTCTTCCAATTCCTCGGCATTGGGCAGTTCGCCTTGTTTCAGAAGATAGGCCACCTCCAGAAAGCTGCAGTGCTCCACGAGTTGTTCGATGGGATAACCGCGGTAGAGCAGCGCCCCCTTGTCACCGCCGATAAAAGTAATCTTCGATTCACAACTGGCGGTCGATGAAAAACCCGAGTCATAGGCAAAAAGACCGGTCTTTGCAGAAAGCGTGCGAATGTCGATGACGTCATTGCCGTGCGTCCCGCTCAAGATTGCGAATTCAGTAGTTTTCCCATCGATTATCAGTTTTGCTGTCCGCGACGAATCCACAAGACCATCCTCTCACTATCAGTGATAGTTACGTAACGTTCAAAAAACAACTCTTCTGTCTCAATCGTGCAACAGAATGCCTACAAGAAAAAACGTATAAACTTGCCTGACTTAGAAATGCAGCGGACGTTTATCACACGCCAAAGCCGCTTCGTGCACCACTTCCGAAAGCGTCGGATGGGCATGGCAGATGCGAGCCAGATCTTCACTCGCCGCACCAAACTCCATGGCCACCACAGCCTCTGAAATGAGCTCCGAGGCATTTGCACCGATGATATGCACACCAAGGATGCGGTCGGTTGAGGCATCAGCCAGCATTTTGACGAAGCCCGTCGTCTCACCCATACCTAGTGCACGTCCATTAGCGGCAAAGGGTATCTTGCCAACTTTGTAAGCTACGCCATCGGCCTTGAGCTGTTGCTCAGTTTTGCCGACCCACGCGATTTCCGGGCTGGTGTAGAGCACCCAGGGAATGGTGTCGAAGTTGCAATGCCCGGCTTGCCCGGCCATCAATTCGGCAACCATCACCGCCTCTTCCATCGCCTTATGCGCCAGCATCGGGCCGGAAACAACATCACCAACCGCCCAAACACCGGGCAGATTAGTACGGCAATGCCCGTCGACGTCGATCCGCCCACGGTCATCAAGTTTTAGGCCGACGGCATCGGCGTTCAATCCCTCGGTATTGGGAATGCGACCTACCGAAACGATCAGGCGGTCAGCTTCGAGCTTCTGCGCTTTGCCATCCTTGTCGGCATAGGCAATCGAAACACCTTTCTTCGACGCCTTGACCTCACCGATCTTGACACCCAGCTGGATTGCCAGCCCCTGCTTGGTAAAAATCTTGGAGGCCTCTTTGGCGACATCAACATCGGCCACCGAGAGGAAATCCGGCAGAGCTTCGAGAATGGTGACTTCCGAACCGAGGCGACGCCAGACGCTACCCATTTCCAGACCGATCACGCCAGCGCCAATAATCACTAGCTTCTTTGGCACAGCATTAATATTGAGCGCACCCACATTGTCACAGATCAAGTCGTTATCTATAGTCACGCCTTGTAGATGTCGTGCTTTGGAGCCGGTGGCAACGATCACCTGTTTAGCTTCGACCACTTCTTCGCCCACTTTGACCTGCCAACCGGCTTCGCTTTGTCCAACGAACGAACCATGGCCATTGAGCTGGGTTACCTTGTTTTTCTTGAACAAACCCTTGATGCCACTAGTCAGTTGATTAACGATGGTATTTTTTCGTCCGACCATGGTCGGAATATCGATTTTTGGCGTACCCACCGTGATGCCCTGCGCAGCGAAGCTGTGTCCCGCCTCTTCGAAAAGGTGTGAGGTATGCAGCAGCGCTTTCGACGGAACACAGCCGACGTTCAGGCACGTACCACCAAGACGCGGCTCACCTTTGGGGTCGGCATAGGGGTTCGATTCGCAACAGGCCACATTGAAACCGAGTTGAGCCGCACGGATGGCTGCAACATAACCACCGGGACCACCACCGATTACGAGCACATCGAATTGATTGGACATTTCTGAGATTCCTTTTGACACTCGCTTAAACACCGAGAAGCAGACGCGCTGGATCTTCGAGCGCTTCTTTCATCATCACCAAACCAAGCACAGCTTCGCGACCGTCGACAATGCGGTGATCGTAGGACATCGCCAGATAGTTAATCGGCCGCACGACGACCTGCCCGTTTTCAACGACGGCTCTATCTTTAGTGGCATGAATGCCGAGAATAGCCGATTGCGGTGGATTGATAATTGGTGTCGACAACATCGAACCGAATACGCCACCGTTGGAAATCGAGAAGGTGCCACCGGTCAGGTCTTCCATCGACAATTTGCCATCTTTGGCTTTTTGACCAAATTCGCCGATCTTTTTTTCAATGTCAGCAATACTCATCTGATCCGCATCGCGCAGGATTGGCACGACTAGGCCTCGCGGGCTGCCCACGGCTACACCGATATCAATGTAGCCGTGATAGACGATGTCGTTGCCATCCACCGAGGCGTTGATAATCGGGAATTTCTGCAGGGCAGCCACGGCGGCCTTGACAAAGAACCCCATAAAGCCGAGACGCACACCGTGCGTTTTCTCAAACTTCTCACCATACTGCTTGCGCATGGCCATGATCGGCGCCATGTTCACTTCATTGAAAGTAGTCAGAATGGCGTTGGTTGATTGCGACTGAACCAGACGCTCAGCGATACGGGCACGCAAACGCGACATCGGCACACGCTGCTCCGGACGGTCGCCAAGTGAAAATGACACGCTCGGCGCGGGCGCTAAGGCATTGACAGGTGCAGATTTTGCTGTCGCGGCTGAGGGTACTGGCGCAGGCATTGCTGCCTCTTTGACGGGAGCCGCCAGAGCATCCTGCTTGGTAACACGGCCACCGCGACCTGTACCGGTCACATCCGATGCTGCCATACCTTTTTCATCAAGTATCTTGCGCGCGGCAGGCATGGCTATAGCAGGCACGACCGCCTTGACCTCAGGGGCAGCCGCGGCGACAGGGGCAGCAGCAGGTGGCGCTTCTTTGGATGCAGTGGCTGAAGGTGTCGCTGTGGCTTTAGCCTCACTGTCGATCCGGGCAATAAGCTCACCGGCAACGACGGTGTCACCATCCTTTTTAACAATTTCCACCAGTACGCCACTGGCGGGGGCAGGCAACTCAAGAACGACCTTGTCAGTCTCAATGTCGATCAGATTGTCATCCCGCGAAACAGCCTCGCCTACCTTCTTGTGCCAGGTTACCAAGGTCGCTTCAGCGACGGATTCAGATAGCTGCGGAACTTTGACTTCGATGATCATGTTGACTCCGGTTTAAGCGAATTTGTACTGCCCGATTTCGCCCAATGCGGACTCAATCAGCGCTTTTTGTTGTGCGTTATGTTTGCTGTAGTAACCAGCCGCCGGGGATGGAGACGCCGGACGCGACACGAGCAACAAACTTTGCTTGCTATTAAACGAGCGATCCAGGAACTGACGCGAGGCAATCCAGTACCAGGCACCCTGATTACGCGGCTCTTCCTGGCACCAGACAATCTCGGTGGCCTTTGGATACTTGGCCAGTTCTGCCTGGAATTGCGCCTGCGGGAACGGGTAGAGTTGCTCAAGGCGGGCAATGGCAATATCGGTAATATTCTTTTCGCGACGCGCAGCAATCAGGTCATAGTAAACCTTGCCGGAACAGAAGATGACACGCGTCACTTTCTTGGCATCGATTGGATCGACTTCGCCAATCACCAACTGGAACTCACCCTTGGCCATTTCATCCATGGTCGATACGACGTCTTTGTGGCGCAGCAGTGATTTCGGGGTGAACACGACCAGCGGCTTGCGCTGCTTGCGAATGGCCTGCCGACGCAACATATGGAAAACCTGCGCCGGCGACGACGGCTGACACACCTCCATATTCATTTCAGCACACAGTTGCATAAAGCGTTCAATGCGTGCCGACGAGTGTTCCGGGCCTTGGCCCTCATACCCGTGTGGCAAAAGCATAACGAGACCACAGGCACGACCCCACTTTGTTTCACCCGAGGCAATGAACTGATCGATAACCACCTGTGCGCCGTTAACGAAGTCACCGAACTGGGCTTCCCAGATCACAAGCTCGAACGGGTTTGATGTGGAATAGCCGTACTCGAATGCAAGCACAGCCTCTTCAGACAGTACCGAGTCGAAACACTGTAATTTCGCTTGTTTTTCCTGCAGGTTGGCAAGCGGGTAATAGGTGCCTTCGTCCCAATGCTCGCGTTTCTGATCGTGCAGTGCAGCGTGACGATGGAAAAAAGTACTGCGCCCTACATCCTCTCCCGAAAGACGCACCCCATAGCCGGAAACCAGCAGTGAAGCGTAAGCAAGATTCTCGGCCATGCCCCAGTCGAAAGGGATGCTGCCTTGTCCCATCAATCGGCGGTCATCAATGATTTTCTTTACCCGGTTGTGCAGGGCAAAGGTCTCGGGAATCGAAGACAAGCGCTCGGAAAGCCGTTTGATTTCCTTAATCGGAACTGTAGTATCACAATTCTCGATGTATTTTTTCGGCAAGAAGGGCGACCAGTCAATAACGATCGGATTGGTGTAACCTGCTATCACCGGGTTATAAAGCAACTCACCTCGATCAAGGTGGTCACGGTAATTCTGGATCATCTCATCCGGCCCATCAACCGGCAGAACACCTTCAGCCACCAGTTTGTCCGCATAGAGTTTGCGTGTTCCCGGATGCGCAGCAATCCGTTTGTACATCAGCGGCTGCGTGACCATCGGTTCGTCCTGCTCGTTGTGGCCAAGCTTCCGGAAACAAACGATATCGATAACGACATCTTTCTTGAACTCTTGGCGGAATTCCATGGCCATCTGCGTAACCAGCGCCACGGCTTCGGGATCGTCGCCATTGACGTGAAAAATGGGCGCGTTAGCCATTTTAAAGATGTCAGTGCAGTACAGCGAAGAGCGGGAATCGCGCGGATCCGACGTGGTGAAACCAATCTGGTTGTTGACCACGATATGCACCGTACCACCCGTGCCATAACCACGGGTCTGTGCAAAATTGAGCATTTCCTGATTGACGCCCTGTCCGGCTACAGCCGCATCACCATGAATCAGCACCGCCATAACTTTATCATGCCCATTTTCATCGCGCCGAAGCTGGCGGGCATACACCGCGCCCCCGACAACCGGGTTGACGATTTCCAGGTGCGACGGATTGAACGCCAGGGTCAAATGGCAAGGCCCTCCCGGCGTTGAAACATCAGACGAATACCCCAAGTGGTACTTGACGTCGCCCGAGGTGAGATCCTGTGCTTTCTTGCCTTCAAATTCGTCAAATAACATCGCCGGTTCCTTGCCCAGCGTATTGACCAGTACGTTAAGACGACCGCGGTGCGCCATGCCGACAACAATGTCATCAACGCCCAAACCACCTGCGACACGAATAAGCTCGTCAAGGGAAAGGATAAGGGACTCGCCGCCTTCAAGCGAAAAACGCTTCTGCCCAACATAACGGGTATGCAAATAGCGCTCGAGCGTTTCAGCTGCAGTCAGTCGTTCAAGAAAACGCAACTTTTGTTTCGCGGTATAAGTTCCTTTGGCACGGATGGGTTCAATACGCGCTTGCACCCAACGGCGTTCGACAATGCTGTTGATGTACATGTACTCAACACCAATCGAACTGCAATACGTTTCCTTGACGGCATCATAAATCTGCCCAAAAGACGCCCGCTCGGCAACGCCTTGGAATGAACCAGCATTGAACAGGGTATTAATATCGGCGTCAGCTAGACCGTAAAAAGAAGGCTCCAGTTCGTTCAATTTTGGGCGTGTCTGACGCTTGAGCGGATCAAGATTCGCCCAGCGAGCACCCAGCGAACGGAAAGCGCTGATTATCTGCAATACGCTGACTTGTTTTTTGTCATCGACCGGTAGAGATGCCGTTGCCCGATAACCGCCATTCTTGGCCTGTTCTGCAAACGCATGAACTACCGGCAAATGCGGAACATCGCGCGCAACGCTACTGGGCAATTGCGCCAGCTTGTCGAAATAATCACGCCACTCACCAGGAACCGAGGCGGGATTATCAAGATAATTTTCGTATAGTTCTTCTACAAACGGGGCGTTGCCGCCAAAAAGTAGAGAAGTTCCGGACAACTGATTCATCATGGCTTTACCTGTGTTCAGGGGTTCTGGGGCAGGTATCAAAAGATCGGCCAATGCATAAGACTGGCCTCAAAAGAAAGGCAGCAGCTTACGCCGCCGCCTTCGATTTCTGCTTAACGTTTGTCAATCGAAGGAACGTCACGCACGGGCGTTCCGATATAAAGCTGACGTGGGCGACCAATCTTGTATTCCGGATCGGCAATCATTTCTTCCCACTGAACCATCCAGCCCACCGTACGCGCCAGTGCAAAGACGCAGGTAAACATCGACGTCGGGATTCCGATGGCCTTCTGCACAATACCCGAGTAGAAATCGACATTCGGGTAAAGCTTCTTCTCGATGAAATAATCATCTTCCAATGCGATTTTTTCCAGTTCCAGGGCCAGCTTGAACAGACGGTCATTCTCCAATCCCAGTTCCTTCAACACATCACCGCAGACCTTGCGCATGATCGTGGCACGCGGATCAAAATTCTTGTAGACACGGTGACCAAAGCCCATCAGTTTGAAGCTGTCGTCTTTATCCTTGGCACGCTTGATGAATTCGGGAACACGTGACACATCACCAATCTCTTCAAGCATCGTCAGGCAGGCCTCGTTGGCCCCACCGTGCGCCGGCCCCCACAAGCAACCGATACCGGCAGAAATACAGGCGTAGGGATTGGCACCGGAAGATCCTGCCAAGCGAACAGTCGACGTCGAAGCGTTCTGCTCATGGTCGGCATGCAGGGTGAAAATAGTATCGAGGGCATGCACCAGAACCGGATTCGGTTCGTATTTTTCGCACGGCGTACCGAACATCATGTGCATGAAGTTGGCGGTATAACCCAGATCATTGCGCGGATACATGAAGGGCTCGCCTACTGTGTATTTGTGAGCCATTGCAACGATGGTCGGCAGTTTGGCCACAATGCGGTTGAAGCTTATATTACGGTGCTCGGCATCAGCGAATTTTTCGGCCTCATGATAAAACGCCGACAAGGCACCAACCACACCAACCATAACCGCCATCGGGTGCGCATCACGACGGAAGCCCTGGTAGAACTTGGCCATCTGCTCATGCACCATAGTGTGCTTTTTGATGATGGTCTCGAACTCTTCCTTCTCTGTAACATTTGGCAGTTCGCCATGTTTCAGCAGATAGGCCACGTCGAGGAAGTTGCACTTATCGGCCAGTTGTTCAATCGGGTAGCCGCGATACTGAAGCTCGCCCTTGTCGCCATCAATGAAGGTGATTTTCGACCGGCAGGCGGCAGTGGACAAAAAACCAGAATCGTAGGTAAACAGTCCGGTCTTGGCACCCAAGGTACGAATGTCGATACAGTCGTTTCCCTGCACAGGCGACATGATAGGAAATTCGACAGACTCCTGCCCATCGATAGTCAGAACTGCCTTGCGTTCGTTTGTCATCTAAATCTCCCGTTCAGGTATTTGAAATCACATGGTCAAAGACAAGCACTATATTGAGCTTCCCTTACTTTACTCTTACGTCACGCAGCATGGCTACGACTTCAGCCTGCAACGCATTCTTGCACTCGATTTTACCGGTAATCAGGGGCCAAAGTTCCATATCCTCCATATCGGCCAATTCAACAAAAACTGCTGCCTGTTCGGGGCTCAAGTTTGCAAATTTATTATCAAGAAATTCACCCAGCAACAAATCCATCTCCAGCAATGCACGGCGAGTGCAACGCCAGCGCAAGCGGTTCAATTCGGCAACCGCATCCATCAAATGGCCCGCCTAACCATCATTTCCTTGATCTTGCCAATAGCCTTGGTCGGGTTCAACCCTTTGGGGCAGGCCTCAACACAATTCATGATGGTGTGACAGCGGAACAGCCGATAGGGATCTTCAAGATCATCAAGGCGGGCATTGGTGGCTTCATCGCGCGTGTCAGCAATAAAGCGATAGGCATTGAGCAGGCCGGCCGGGCCGACAAATTTGTCAGGATTCCACCAGAACGATGGGCACGACGTCGAGCAGCAGGCGCATAGGATGCACTCGTACAGGCCGTTGAGCTCTTCCCGTTCTTCTGGCGATTGCAGGCGCTCACGTTCCGGCGGCGGCGTATCATTAATCAGATATGGCTTGATCGAGTGATACTGTTTGAAGAACTGCGTCATGTCGACGATCAGATCGCGGATGACCGGCAAACCTGGCAGCGGACGCAACACGATCGGCTCCTTGAGTTCGCTAATTTCAGTCAGACAGGCCAGCCCATTACGGCCGTTGATGTTCATCGCATCCGAACCGCAAATGCCTTCACGACACGAACGGCGGTAAGAGAGCGAATCATCAATGGCTTTGAGCTTGGTCAGCACATCAAGCAGTTTGCGGTCGATAGCAGGATCAACATCGACAGCGATGTCCTGCATATAGGGTGCGTCATCCTTGTCCGGGTCATAACGGTAAATCTTGAATTGCAGGGTACGGGTAGCCATATTCATAAACTCCTGGGCATTTTCGTCGCGCGATCAGTAGGCGCGCGTTTTGAGCGCAATGGTTTCGATAGACAGCGGTTTGAGGATTACCGGTTTGTAGCTCAGCCGGTTACCGTCGCGATGCCACAAGGTGTGTTTAAGCCAGGCTTCGTCATCGCGGCCATTCGGATTGGTTTCGGTATCCGGCGCATCATCCCGCACATGCGCACCACGTGACTCCTTGCGTGCTTCGGCCGATACCATGGTCGACTTGGCCACTTCGATCAGGTTATCCAGTTCAAGCGCTTCAACACGTGCCGTGTTCCAGGTCTCTGACTTGTCACCAATCTGGGAACGCGCCACACGTTGCTCAATCTCACAAATCTTGTTTACACCTTCTACCAACTTGTCCTTGAAGCGGAATACACCGCAGTGGGCCTGCATGGCACGCTGCATATCGAGACGTGTCTCATGAACGCTTTCACCGCCCGTTTGCGTGTTCAAACGATTCAAACGAGCCAAAGTGCGTTCTGCAAAATCGACCGGCAAATCTTTGAGCACTTTGGCCTCAGTTTTTATCGATTCAACAACTGAATCGCCTGACGCTTTACCAAAGACCAACAAATCGAGCAGCGAATTAGTTCCCAGGCGATTAGCGCCGTGCACCGAGGCACAGGCCACTTCACCAGCGGCGTAGAAGCCCTTGACGACACTCCCGTCGGCATTGATAACTTGGCCATGGTAGTTGGTTGGAATACCGCCCATCTGATAATGGCAGGTCGGCACGACCGGAATCGGGGCTTTGATCGGATCAACACCGGCAAACTGAATCGAAATATCCCGAATACCCGGCAAGCGCTTCATAATTGTCGCCGGATCGAGGTGGGTCAGGTCTAGCAACAAGAAATCCTTGTTTGGCCCACTGCCACGACCTTCGTTGATTTCGGTAACCATGGCACGCGACACCACATCACGTGACGCCAGATCCTTGGCGTTCGGCGCATAGCGTTCCATGAAGCGTTCGTTGTCCGAGTTGCGCAAAATACCGCCTTCTCCGCGCACGCCCTCGGTAATCAGCACACCGGCACCGGCCACGCCGGTCGGGTGGAACTGCCAGAACTCCATGTCTTCAAGTGCGATACCGGCGCGAGCCGCCATACCCAAACCGTCGCCGGTATTAATAAAGGCATTGGTCGACGAATAGTAAATGCGCCCAGCGCCGCCTGTTGCAAAGATAGTTGCTTTGGCGTGGAAAGCTACGACTTCGCCGGTTTCCATTTCAAGAGCGATGACACCGAGCACCTGACCTTCGGCATCGCGGATCAGATCAAGAGCCATCCACTCAACGAAGAACTGGGTATTGGCACGCACATTCCGTTGATACAACGCATGCAGCATGGCGTGGCCAGTACGGTCTGCCGCTGCACAAGCACGACGCACCGGTTTTTCACCAAAGTTCGACATATGGCCACCGAACGGGCGCTGATAAATTTTGCCTTCATCGGTACGGTCAAACGGCATGCCGAAGTGTTCGAGCTCAACCACCGCCTCGGGCGCTTTGCGGCACATGTATTCAATGGCATCCTGATCGCCTAGCCAGTCCGAACCCTTGACGGTATCGTACATATGCCAGTGCCAGTGATCCTCTTCGGAATTCCCGAGCGAGGCTGAAACACCACCCTGTGCCGCCACGGTATGCGAGCGGGTGGGAAACACTTTGGAAAGAACGGCGGTTTTCAAACCGGATTCGGACAGTTGAATGGCTGCGCGCAAACCAGCCCCGCCGGCACCAACAATCACCGCATCGAATTTACGAACAGGAATAGTCAAGGCACTCACTCACATTCTCCACAGAATCTGCGCAGCCCAACCGGCATAGCCGACCAATGCTGCTGCGGTTGCAATCATTAGAAGCAGACGAACACCATCCGGCTTGATGTAGTCCATCCAGATATCACGGATACCGATCCAGGCGTGATAAAAGAGGCTGACGAAAAAAAGGAAGGTGGCATATTTCATGAAACCGTTGGCAAAAACACCTCGCCATGCTTCGAATGAATTCGCACCGACAATGCTGACTCGCACCAGAAAAATTACCGTGTATAGCGCCATGATGATGGCGGTCGCACGCTGAATAACCCAGTCCTTAAGCCCGTAATGCGCTCCGACAAGAATTCGATTTACCATAGCACCCTCACTCCGATGATCAAGGTCAGTGTGATACTCACTGCAAAAACAATTTTGCTGGACAGGCGCGCTGATTCAAGGTCAATCCCCTTGTGCAAATCTAGCAACAGGTAGCGAATTCCGGCACAGAAATGATGCAGGTAGAACCAGATCAAACCAAGCATGACCACTTTTAGCAAGGGGTTGGCGGCATAGCTCTTGAAAGTAACAAACGAATCACGGTGGATGATACTGCTTTCAAACAGCCAAAGGAAAACGGGCAGAAGCAGGAAAAGAACAGCACCACTGACTCGGTGAAGGATCGACAAAATACCCGGCAAAGGCAACCGGATCGTCATCAGATCAAGATTTTTTGGACGCTTTTTCTTGATTGTCATTTCAGCCATGAACATCATCCCCATTGTAATGTGACCAGAATTACGTGGCCAGAAAATACGGCCACTTCGACTTGCATCAACCGCTAAAGTTTAGGCGCTTGAACGCCGCTATCTCCGAAGAAAACCCAACGCTCTTGCATAACGACTCTGTTCGCTTATCACCCAATTTCATTATGATAATGAAAATTCTGTGTCGAATAAAAGCCGCGCCGCCATTCAACCGGCTTGTTAGTATAGGTAAACGTAACGCGCTCAACCAGCAGTAACGGACTTCCTTCAGCCACTTGCAACATTTCTGCACTCACTCTGTCAGCCGATACAGCACGCAAGCGTTCGTCTGCACGAATCATACGCACGCCATAACGACTCTCAAACAGACTGTAGAGTGACATCTCACCCGATTTAAGAATATCCAGTGTCAGATCAGGGAACAGCTCCCCGGGAAGATAAATTTCGTCGAATACTGCCGGCTCGTTTCCAAAGCGCAACAGTCGGCGCACAATAATAACCGGCGCCCCTGACTCAATTGCCAGCGTACGGGCAACATCAGCACCCGCCTTGGCCCGCCAGCATTCCAGGGGAATACTCTTGAGCGCCTGCAATTCGCCTTGATTTGCTGCAATTCGCAGGAAGCGAAAAATTGAACGCGGATCGTTGTGAGTCGCGACAAAGGTACCCTTACCCTGACGGCGTACCAGCATGTTCTCCGCTGCCATCTCGTCGATGGCCTTGCGTACCGTGCCTTGACTTACGCCAAAGCGAATTGCCAATTCCGACTCACTGGGAATAATATCGCCGGGGCTCCACTCGCCGGACTCAAGGCTTCGCGTAATCAACCCCCTGATCTGACGATACAGTGGACTAAAGGTCGGGGAGTGAATGGTTGAAGGCCGGTTCATGGAGCTGAATTTCATCACAAATTTTGAATTTCGTCCATCCTATTATAAATATAATATATAAGACACATGACAACAACCGAACAATTGACACTGGCCAAAGTTCGCACTTATGATTTACCTTCGTTTACAGTATGATTCGTCTTTATTTTCAGTCGCCCGGGTAGGCCAGTTGCTGACAAATCAACGGCCACTTTCTGGCTACCCCAGTTTTCGTCACCCACAGGAGCCTCAACATGTCCAAAGCCCCAGTTCGCGTCGCAGTTACCGGCGCTGCCGGCCAAATTTGTTACAGCCTGCTTTTCCGTATCGCTTCCGGCGAAATGCTAGGTAAAGACCAACCCGTCATTCTCCAGCTGCTCGATCTGCCGCAAGCCCAGAAGGCTTGCCAGGGCGTCATGATGGAACTTGATGACTGCGCCTTCCCGATGCTTGCCGGCATGTTTGCCACCGATGATCCGAATGTCGCATTCAAGGATGCTGACATTTGTTTGCTGGTGGGTGCCCGCCCGCGTGGCCCCGGCATGGAACGTGCTGATTTGCTGGCTGCCAACGGCGCCATCTTCACCGTTCAGGGAAAAGCCATCGCCGAATTTGCCAAGGAAGACGTCAAAGTTCTGGTTGTTGGCAACCCGGCCAATACCAACGCCCTGATCGCCGCATCGGCTGCCAAAAAGGTGGGGCGTACCAACCCGGCCAACTTCCACGCCATGCTACGCCTCGACTACAATCGTGCCGCATCACAACTGGCGGCCAAGAGTGGCCGCCCGGTGGACAGCCTGAAGAAACTTGCCGTCTGGGGTAACCACAGCCCATCGATGTACCCTGACTATCGCAACTGCACGTCAAACGGTGACAGCATCAAGGGACTGATCAAAGACGATGTATGGAATAACGACGTCTTCCTGCCGACCGTTGGCAAACGCGGTGCCGCTATCATTGAAGCACGCGGCCTCTCGTCCGCGGCTTCGGCTGCTAACGCGGCTATCGGCCATATCCGCGACTGGGTCATGGGTTCGGATGACTGGGTCACCATGGGTGTGCCAAGCGACGGCTCCTACGGCATTCCGAAAGGCATCGTGTTCGGCTTCCCGTGCGAGTGCAAGGGTGGCGCTTACAAGATCATCCAGGGCTTGGAAATCGACGCTTACGCACAAGAGAAAATCGAAAAAACTCTTAAGGAACTGACCGACGAAGCTGAAGCCGTTAAGAGCATGCTCTAAGCGATTTCTGCTTCTCAAAAAGCCGCAGCCAGTCTGCGGCTTTTTTACGACCGGGATTCAATTAATCAAGAATTTGCATAGGAAAAACTTGCCAAAATAGTTGACTTTTACCCACTTACGTGTATCGTTAATCCCAGTTTGTGTATCGATACACATATTTGAATAAGCACTATTACCGGAGGCAAACAATCATTTTTCCCTCCATTTTTTGTTCAAGTTTTCAAGGAGAAGGCAATGGGATCACTTGTTGGCAAACGTGCACTCATCACCGCTGCAGGACAAGGCATCGGAAAATCGATTGCTGAAGAACTGCTCAAGGCAGGTTGTGACGTAGCAATACACTATTTATCAAATGAAGAAGGGGCAAACGAGGTCGTATCTCTTGCCCAATCTCTTGGCCGTAAAGCGCGCTGTTTCCAAACAGATCTTACGGACGAAAACGCTGCTGTTGAAATGGTAAAGCAGGCCACCACTTTCCTCGGCGGTCTGGATATCCTTGTCAATAACGCGGGTGGATTGGTTGCGCGTAAATCTATTGGACAAGTGGATTTACCCTTCTGGCAAAAAGTCATTGATATCAACATGACCACAATGATGTTCGTGACGCGAGAATCCGTCCCTCACCTCGCCAAGGCAAACGGGGCATCCATCGTAAACATCTCTTCATTGGCTGGAAGAAAAGGGGGGCATGGTGGATCGCTTGTGTATTCGATGACCAAAGGAGCTGTCCTGACTTTCACCAGAGCCCTGTCCAGCGAACTGGGTGCCCAGGGTATTCGCGTGAATGCCGTTGCGCCGGGCCTGATACTCGGCACGAGTTTCCACAATACCCATACCACCAAGGAATCAGCCGCCGAAACAATCAGGGGAATTCCGCTGGGCCGTGCTGGCGACGCTCAAGACATCGCACGACCGGTTGTCTTTCTGGCTTCAGAGTACGACGGATTCATTACAGGCGCCACGATCGATATCAACGGTGGCGTTTACTGCGCCTGATTACTTCTCCGCTGCCCTCGCATTCATGAAGGGGGCTGGTGTTTGAAAGGACTGATATGCTCAAAACAAAACTATTACACCCTGAAATTCTAAGAGTACTTGGCAGCTCAGGGCATTTTTCACAAATTCTGATCGCCGACGGAAATTATCCATTCGTGTCACGATCAGGTGCAGGTGCTACCAAGGTGTATCTCAATCTCATGCCGGGAATCCCAAAGACGACTGATGTGCTTGAAGCCTTACTGGAGATGACACCTTTTCAGGAAGCAACGGTCATGCAGATACCCAATGGGGAAAAAGCGCCCGTTCACGAAGAATACCGGGCGATGCTGCCGTCGGGAATCGAAATCAAGAGTCTGGAGCGACAAGCATTTTATGACGCTGTCTGTTCGCCACTCACCTCGCTGGTTATTGCCACCGCCGAAACACGTCGCTTTGCCAACCTGTTGCTGACCATTGGCGTGGTAAAGCTCGAACAGAGCGAGCGCTATTGATTCTTTCAGCGAATCGTCAGCCCCTCTAAACCACGCGATTACTGCTCATATTTCCATGGAGAACAGGATGATCCAGAACAACACATTCTTCCCCGACAAACAGTTGGAGCTGGAAGAGATTGAAGCCGGCAAGCTCAATCGAAAAATTCGCGCACGAGGCGGCAAACTCATGATGGTCGAGGTTTTCTTCAACTCCGGCACGATCGCTTACGAACACGAGCACCCTCACGAACAACTATGCTACTGCCTATCCGGCGAGTTCGTATTTTCCATTGGGAGCGAATCGAGAACACTCATTGCAGGTGACTCGGTTTACGTTCCAGCATCCACGCTACACGGAGCGCGCTGCATCAACGAAGGTCGCCTGCTCGACATCTTTACCCCGCAACGAGAAGACTTCATCAAAAGCTGAAAGTCTTCAAGTTTTAAATTGTCCCGTTGTTTATCTAAAAAACATTTTCCCAAAGGCACACCATGACACCGTTTGAATGGAATTTCCCAACAAAAATTTGTTATGGCCCTGGACGCATCAAAGAAGTCGGTAGTGTTGCTGCGGCTTATGGCAAAAAGGCAATGATTGCCACTTATGCCAAAGGCACTCCGCTCGACCCGATCATTGATATCGTCGAGGCTTCGCTCAAGACTGCTGGTCTTGAGGTTGTCGTTTTCTCAGGTATCGAGCCCAACCCGCGCGCACAAACGATTGATAAAGCCATCGTGAAATTTGTCGAAGAAAAGTGCGACATCGTCATTGCGCTGGGTGGTGGTAGCGTGATTGATGGTGCCAAATACATTGCGGCGACGGCCTTCAGCGGCGGCAAGTGCTGGGATTATGTTGTTCTGGGCACTCGCGTTCCGCGTGAATACACCGGCGCCTTCCCGATTATCTCGATTCCGACGATTTCTGCGGCTGGTTCTGAAACCAATGCGGGTGGCGTGATTCAAAACGCAGAAACCAACGAAAAGAGTTTTTCGCGCTCCCCTTATCGCATTCCCAAAGTTGCGGTTATTGATCCGGAAATCCTCAAATCACTGCCCTTGAAGTTGACCAAAGACAGCTGCATCGACATCTTCTCACACCTGATTGAACACTATCTGTCCAGCCCGGCCGAATCCGAGTTCGCTGATCGCATGACCGAAGGCATGATTCTTTGCCTGATGGATAATTTTGACAAGATCCTCCTGAACCTGGAAGACACCGAAGTGCGCGGCCAACTGGCCCTCTGTGCATCCTTCGGCTGGTCAGGTTTGCAAGCGCTGGGACGTGTGGGTTCCATCCCGATGCACTCGATTGAAATGCCGTTGAGTGCGCACTATGATTTGCCGCATGGCCGCGGCATGATTGTCGTGATTCCGCCTTACCTCGAGCACATGTCTGATGCACTTCCACATCGCTGGGCAAAACTGGCCCGCCGTTGTTTTGGCGTGACCGAATCCGACGACGCGATCGCAGCAAAAATGCTGTCCGTTAAAGTGGTTGAATGGTTCAAGCGTACGGACTCTTACCTCACGTTGTCTGACGTTGGCATCCCGGCAGACAAGTTTGAAACCATGGCCGACGACGTGATCCGCATGTTCCCGATTGCCGGCACCAACACCACCGCTGGCGCACGTCCGATGACCAAGGAAGACATCGTCACGATCTTCAACCTGTGCAAGTAGTCATTGCGTAGGCAAGGATATTTTTAGGCCAATACGAATATCCGGCAATTTTCCAGTTTTCAACTCATGGCGATTTGCCGGATATTCTATTCAGGTCAGGCGATATGCTGTTGCTGACCACACCCCCTATCAGGAGAGTAACGATGCAGCCGAAACCCTCATTTCTTCCACCGAACTATGGCGCGCCTATTTCACTTGAAGCCGCCAAACGCGCTGTCGCTGCCGCCGAAGCTGAGGCGCTTGCAAATCAATGGCCAATGACCATTGCCATCGTTGATAGTGGCGGCCATCTCGTTCTTCTCCACAGAATGGATCAAAGCAATCTTGCCAGCCTTTCCGTGGCTCAGATCAAAGCTGAAACAGCAGTTTTTTTTAGAAAACCTACCAAGGTGTTTGAAGACGCAGTCGCCGGGGGCGGCCTCGGTCTGCGCTTGCTTTCCACGGCCGGTCATTGCGCAATTGAAGGCGGCCTGCCATTGCTCGTTGGTGGCGAAGTTATCGGTGCTATTGGCGTATCGGGTATGCAGTCAACGCAGGACGCTCAAGTTGCAGCTGCAGGCGCCAAAGCTCTGCAAGGCTAGATGTTTTTATCGGGACGTCTGACGGCACTTGATTCACGCGCGATCAGTTCGGGCGCGAAGATATATTCACGACTGGGCAGGTTCCGGTCGGCAAAACGTGACTGGAGACTTTCAATGGCACTTTTAGCCATTCCGGCATAATCATGGCGGATCGTTGTCAAAGAAGGCACCATCAGACCCGCAAGCTGAATATCGTCAATTCCAACCAGAGAGACATCCTTGGGGACATTCAGTCCCAGCTTATGCAACCCGGCGAATAGTCCGATAGCCAGAATGTCATTCATTGCGATGACAGCCGAAGGTCGGGGTTGAAGTTTCATCAGAGGGGCTGCCACGCTTTGCCCGAATAATGCCAAACCTGAATCCCCTTGAGTTATGGCCGGCTCCCCATCCTGGCTGATAATCAGCGGCTGACCCAAACCCAATCGTTCCAGAGCGCTAGTGTAGCCATTCAGTCGTGCAATACGGTTCGCCGGTAGTGTTGAGGAGGTGACATAGGCAATTGTCTTGTGACCCAGAGCAGCGAGGTGGTCAACGGCCATCGCCGTGGCCAGTGAGTTGTCGATCGATACGGTGTCGATCCCTTCAACAATCAATTCGGAGGTGAGCAGGTCGAACAGGACGAAGGCAACGCCTCGCTTCATGTACGCTCGCATCAGTTGGGGGTTTCTGAGCTCAGATGTCACGATAATTCCGCGGACACCATAATTAACCAACTCTTCAATAAAGGCCCATTCGCGCTCTGCATTTCGAAGTCCGTTACCCAGAACAGTACGATAACCTTTTTCCTGTGCGGCGGCATCCAGTGCCAGCGCCAGTTCGGCATGGTAAGGATTGGCAACGCTTGGTATCAACAATCCCAGCATAGGGGTGTGCCCGGTTTTCAGTTGCCGGGCGATTGAACTCGGTGAATAGTCCAAAACTTCAATGCTGTTCCGGATTCGCTCAATGGTTTCCTGACGCAGATGGTTAAGTCGCCCATTCAGGTAGTTTGAGATACTTGACGTAGAAACGCCTGCCGTCTTGGCCACATCCCGAATCGTGATTCTATGTTTCCTGCTACCAGGCATCAGGCGCCTCGAAAATTGAAAATAACCACACAACAAACAATCAATAATGTCAAATCATCACGCATAACTTCCCACAGTTCAGGCCGAATGGCTACTGACAGCTTGCCTGTTTAGGCCTTTATCATTTCATGAATTTAATCTTAACGCCACAATTCTGAGGGAAAGAACCAGTAAAACTTCACCGTACATTCGCGGTAAAATGTACGCATTGCAATCAACACGGACATGCCCCGATGCGACACCCCAGTAGCGTTCTTTTTCCCGGTGAAAAACTCTTCCCTATTTTACCCGCCGTCGATCATTATGCAGGCTCGGAAAAACTGATGAAGAAGGCACTGCAAGTTCAAAATGAACTGGGGCCGATTTTTGACATCACCTGCGACTGCGAGGATGGTGCCCATGCAGGTGCGGAGCACGAACACGCCGAGATGGCGGCTGGCATCATCATGAGCGTCGACAATCATCATGGCCGCGTTGCCGCACGCATTCACGATTTCACACATCCGCACTGGCAACAGGATCTGGAAATCCTTGTCTCGCTTGCAGGTAGCCGCCTTCCCTTTATTACCTTTCCGAAACCTCGCGGTGTCGACGACGTCCGTGCCCAGATTGCTGCGCTGCGCAAAGCCGAGTTCGCAGCAGGCCTGAAACATGAGATTCCGGTTCATGTCCTGATTGAAACGCTTGGCGCGCTGCGTGAGTCTTGGGAGATTGCCGCCCTGCCCGGCGTCGAGTCGCTCGACTTCGGCCTGATGGACTTTGTTTCAGGCCATCACGGTGCAATTCCCGGCGAGGCGATGAAGAGCCCCGGTCAGTTCGAGCATCCGCTGGTTGTGCGCGCCAAATGTGAAATCAGCACGGCCGCGCTGGCACACGGCGTCGTGCCTACGCACAACGTAACCACCGAACTGAAAGATCTTGATGTCATCCGCAGTGATGCCCGGCGCGCGCGCAATGAGTTCGGTTATCTGCGCATGTGGAGCATTCACCCCAACCAGATCATACCGATTGTCGAAGCCATGCGCCCCGACTTCTCCGAAGTGGAACTCGCAACGGCCATCCTGATTGCCGCGCAGAACAAGGACTGGGGGCCGATTGCCCACGAAGGCCGCCTACATGACCGTGCTTCCTACCGCTACTACTGGGAACTGCTGGCTCGCGCGCATGCCACGGGTATGGCTCTGCCAGTCGAAGCGCAACAACGTTTTTTTGGATAAGCGATGGATATCCGGGCTCTGACAGAGGCCTTGCTCAAGTTCCGTGATGAGCGAAACTGGGCACAGTTCCACACCCTGCGGAATTTGATCGTATCGCTCAATCTGGAAGCCTCGGAGTTGCTCGAACTCACGCAATGGAAAACCGACACTGACATGGCGAACCTGTTGAACGATGAAAGCACCCAGGAAGCCTTGCGTGACGAATGCGCCGATGTTCTGCTCTATCTGCTGCTCATCGCCGACAAAGCCGGCATTGATCTGGAAGCCGCTGCCCATGCCAAACTCGAAAAAAACACCGCGAAGTACCCAGTCGAGAAAAGCTACGGTTCAAGCCGAAAGTACACGCAGCTTGAACGCTGAAGTACCGGCCTCAGTCGATTAGCCCTCCTGCTGCTCCAGCGAATACCCTGCCCCTGCATCCAGCCCGAGCACATCGACCAGAAACGGCATCACTTCAGACAAGGTGGCATGAAGCGTCCACGGGGGGTTGAGTATGAACATACCGCTACCATGCATACCAAAACCATCCTTCGCCGGCTCTTTCACGCGCAAAGCCACATGCAACCAGCTTTTG
>JBBRDR010000004.1:0-53312 GCA_038203745.1 Burkholderiales bacterium
AGCAACTGCAGGTTGGTCTTAAGACCACCGTACATTTTCCAATTACCCGCTACAAGCTTTTGACGCACAGAACACCCCGCGCAAAAAGGGCGCATTATAGCCAAAGAGAGCCCCTCTGGTCAATAAAATTGCCTGTCACTGGGTTTCAGGGGCGATGAAAAAACGACCGGTGGAAACCGGCCGCGATGTCCAAAAAAACGTGAAATTATGACAACTCCATTTACCACAAGAATGAAACGCGCCAATCTCTGGACTATTTGGCGCCATCAAAGTCAAAACCAGACCAGAAAGATCATCCAAATCTCCCTGTAATGTAATCCTCGGTATGCTTGTGTTTCGGTTTGATAAAGACCTGGTCAGTGAAACCGAATTCGACCATTTCGCCCATATACATATAGGCCGTGTAGTCGGAAATACGCGCAGCCTGCTGCATGTTGTGGGTAACGATAGCGATGGTAAACTCTTTTTTCAGCTCTGAAATCAGTTCCTCAATGCTCATGGTGGAAATGGGGTCAAGCGCCGATGTCGGCTCGTCGAGCAACAACACTTCTGGTTTGACAGCGATACCGCGCGCGATACAAAGGCGCTGCTGCTGGCCACCAGAAAGGCTCATGCCGCTCTGTTTGAGCTTGTCCTTGGTTTCATTCCACAAGGCCGCTTTTTTCAGCGCCCATTCGACACGCTCATCCATACCGCCCAGAGACAGCCTTTCATTCAGGCGGACTCCGAAAGCAATATTCTCGTAAATCGACATCGGGAATGGTGTTGGCTTCTGGAAGACCATACCCACTTTGGCACGCAGCACATTCACATCGACTTTGCGATCAAGAATGTTCTGGCCATCTAGGAGCAATTCGCCGCTGGCGCGCTGTTCAGGATAGAGATCGTACATTCGGTTCATCGTGCGTAGCAGCGTCGACTTGCCGCATCCCGAAGGACCAATGAACGCCGTAACATGGCGCTTGTAGATTTCCAAATTGATGGATTTCAGCGCCTGGAATTTTCCGTAATAGAAATCGACGTTCTTGAAAACCATCTGTGCTTCGAGGGCCGCCACTTCGTTCGTTGCAATTGATTGATTTGTATCATTCATAGTTAGCGTAGTTTCACAGTTTATGCTTGCCGCGAAAAAGAACGCGCGCAATGATGTTCAGAACCAGCACGCCAAGTGTGATCAAAAACACACCCGCCCAGGCCAGTTCCTGCCAATCCTTGAACGGGCTCATGGCAAACTTGAAAATGGTCATCGGCAAATTTGCCATGGGCTTGTTGAGATCAAGGCTCCAGAACTGGTTTGACAGCGCCGTAAACAGCAATGGCGCTGTTTCACCGGCAATCCGAGCCACCGCCAACAGAATGCCGGTAATCACGCCGGCCATCGACGCTTTCAGCGCGACCTTCATGACGACGATACGTTTGGGAGCGCCAAGCGCAAAAGCCGCCTCGCGCAGAGAATCCGGAACCAGTCGGAGCATGTTCTCGGTGGTAGATAACACGACCGGAATGACCAGCAATGCCAAGGCAATGACGCCGGAAAAGCCGGAGAAGTTGCCCATTCGCGCAACATAGACAGCGTAAACAAAAAGTCCGATGACGATGGACGGCGCAGAGAGTAGGAGGCTGTTGACAAAACGCGTGATCCCTCCGAGCCAGGTTCGTTGTCCGTACTCCGCCAAATAAATGCCGGCCATAACTCCGATGGGCGCGCCCAGTGCAGTTGCCAGCGATACCATGATCAAGCTGCCGGCAATTGCATTTGCCAGACCACCTTCACTAGAATTCGGCGGAGGCGTCATTTTGGTAAACAGGTCAAGTGACAAACCTGAGGCACCGAGTTGAAGTGTCGTAAAAAGTATCCAGACCAGCCAGAAGAGGCCGAAGGCCATGGCGGCCATCGACAAGGTCAATGCAGCCTTGTTGATGAACTTACGTTGTTGTAGTAATTCCATCGTCGCCTCAGGTCTTTGTGCCTTCCTGTTTCGACAAACGAAGCAGGAATAGCCTTGAAATAACCAACACAACCAGGGTGATAAGGAAAAGAATCAGACCCAGCTCGATAAGTGATGCCGTATAGATCCCCGGCGTCGCCTCTCCGAATTCGTTGGCCAGCGTCGAAGTGATGCTGTTTCCGGGAGCAAAGAGTGAGATACCGGAGATCGAGCTGCTGTTGCCGATCACGAAAGTCACAGCCATCGTTTCACCCAGCGCCCGCCCCAAGCCCAGCATGATGCCGCCGATGACACCCACCTTGGTATAGGGCAGAACAATATTCCACACCACCTCCCAGGTTGTTGAGCCAAGGCCGTAAGCCGATTCCTTAAGCATGACAGGCGTCACCTCGAACACATCGCGCATCACCGAAGCAATGAACGGAATGATCATGATCGCCAGGATGATTCCAGCCGCGAGAATGCCGATGCCCAACGGCGCACCAGAAAACAGCTGGCCGATCAGCGGCAGCTTGCCCAGCGTGCCGGCCAGCAACGGCTGCACATACTGAGAGAAGATCGGCACGAAAACCATCAGCCCCCACATTCCGTAGACAATCGAAGGCACCGCCGCCAGCAGTTCGATGGCGACACCCAATGGACGGCGCAGCCATACTGGCGACAATTCGGTCAGAAAGAGCGCAATACCAAAACTGACCGGTACCGCAATGATCAGAGCGATTAGCGAAGTAGCCACGGTTCCGTAGATCGGTGTCAGTGCACCAAACGTCTCCATCGGCGGATTCCAGTCTCGATGCCAGAGAAATCCAAAACCGAATTTCTGGAGTGCAGGCCAGGAACTGATAACCAAAGAGATTATGATCCCGGCCAGAACCACCAGGGTCAGCGCAGCAAAGGCTCGGGTCGCGTTGAAGAACAACCAGTCGCCCAATTTATGGCTGACTGCCGAGCCAACAACAGAATTAGTTTTATTAACAGTCATTGTGGTCTATGCAAAACCGGGATGTATGAAATCCGCGCCGCCCAACGAGCAGGCGCGAACTGAGAAAGCTTCAACTTACTTGCCAACCGTATATACAGACTTTCCGGAAGCGTCCTTGATATGGCTCCATGAAGTCTGGATCAGCTTGACCAAACTATCGGGCAGCGGCACGTAGTCAAGATCACTGGCCATGTTGTCACCGTTTTTATACGCCCATTCGAAGAACTTGAGAGCCTCGGCCGCCTGCGCTGCTTTATCTTCAACCCTGTGCATCAAAATAAAGGTTGCGCCCGTAATCGGCCAAGCTTCCTTACCGGCTTGCTCGGTCAGGATTTCGGCAAACGCCGATTTGTTCCAGTCAGCATCCGCAGCTGCGGCTTTGAACGTCTTTTCGTCGGGCGCAACAAAGTTGCCAGCTGCGTTCTTCAGGATGGCATGAGTCATCTTGTTCTGTTTGGCATAGGCATATTCAACATAGCCGATTGAACCAGGCAAGCGCATCACAAAGGCGGAGACGCCCTCGTTCCCTTTGCCGCCAAGACCAACCGGCCATTGCACGGCCGTGCCTTCGCCGACTTTCTGCTTCCAGTCGGGGCTGACCTTGGACAAGTAATTACTGAACAGAAAGGTCGTACCTGAACCGTCGGCACGACGCACCACCCCAATATCCTGATCCGGCAGCTTAACGCCGGGATTGAGTTCGACAAGTGCCTTGTCGTTCCATTTGTTGATCTTGCCCAAATAAATGTCAGCTAATAAGGCGCCGGTCAATTTAAGCTGGCCGGGCTTCACGTCGGGCAGATTCACTACCGGCACAACGCCACCAATAACGGTCGGAAATTGAACCAAACCGTCCTTATCCAGAACCTCTGGCTTCAGCGGCATGTCGGAAGCACCAAAATCAACGGTCTTGGCGGTAATCTGTTTGATCCCGCCACCGGAACCGATGGACTGATAGTTTATCTTGTTGCCAGTCGCCTTCTGGTAGGCATCAGCCCACTTGGCGTAGATTGGAGCGGGGAAAGAGGCACCAGCACCAGTAACTTCAACGGCTTGTGCGGTCATGGTTAGAGATACTGCGGTAAGGGACAAGGCGAACAACTTGACGAATTTCATAATATTTCTCCTAAACTGAATTGTTGATCTGTCGAGCGGTTCGATAGTACCGCCCGAATATTTCAGTTCCGTGACAACAGAGAAATCGACATGTCGCCGAATTGCCCTCCCAAAGAAGTTTCTACCGAATTAGTTCACTAATGACACGGCTTCACGCACCGCTGCGGCAAGTCTTTCTGCTGCGGCTTGCACTTTCTCCGCGTTTTGCCCTTCAACCATGACTCTTAGCAGGGGTTCTGTCCCCGAAGCGCGCAGCAACACCCTGCCCTCACCCTTCAGCGACAACTCCACTTCTTGCAATACGGCAGAAATCAACGGGTGATCCTTCCAGGGAAACCCATTGACCAGCGGTACATTGATTAACACCTGCGGGTAAAGAACCAGGCCACCAAGCAATTCGCTCAGATTACCGCCCTCTTCGCGCAACGCGCACAGCACCTGTAAAGCAGAGACAATGCCGTCCCCGGTCGTATGCCGGTCAAGACAGAGAATGTGGCCCGAGTTTTCGCCGCCGAACAACCAACCTTTTTCGCGCAGCATTTCCATGACGTAACGATCACCGACGGCGGCACGGGCAAAAGGCACGTCCATACCGGCCAAAGCGTGTTCGCAGGCCAAATTGGTCATCAAGGTTCCGACCACACCCGCCACCGATCCATGACGCAGACGGCTACGCACCACCGCCAGCAGTAATTGATCCCCGTCATACACCTTGCCGGACGCATCGACCATCATCACACGATCGGCATCCCCATCAAGAGCAATGCCCAGATCAGCCTCGTGCGCCAATACAGCCTTGCTCAAGGCATCAGGTGCCGTCGCACCTACTTCCTTGTTGATATTAAGACCATTTGGCTCGGCCCCGATGGCAATAACCTCAGCGCCCAACTCGTGAAAGACGTGCGGTGCAATGTGATACGCCGCGCCATGCGCGCAATCGACAACAATCTTCAGACCGCGTAGATCAAGGTCGTTGGGGAAGGTGCTTTTGCAGAATTCAATGTAACGCCCTGCGGCATCATCAATACGCCGTGCGCGGCCCAGATCGGCCGACGGCACACAAACCAGCGGTGCATCAATCCCAGCCTCGATCCTGGCTTCCAGCGCATCCTCCAGCTTGGTGCCGTGCGCTGAAAAGAATTTGATCCCGTTATCGTAAAAAGGGTTGTGTGACGCCGAAATAACAATCCCTGCCTGTAAGCGCAAGGCTCGTGTCAAGTAAGCCACTGCTGGCGTCGGCATGGGCCCGACCAGACAGACATCCACCCCTGCTGCCGAAAAACCCGCTTCCAGCGCTGCCTCCAGCATATAGCCGGAAATGCGTGTGTCCTTGCCGATAAGTACGGCCGGACGCTCACCGGCTTTGAGGTGGCCTCGTGCCGACTCGTCTGCGAGCAAAACTTTGCCCGCCGAATAGCCAAGACGCATCACAAAGTCCGGCGTGATCGGGGACTGCCCTACCCGACCACGTACGCCATCGGTTCCAAAATATTTACGTGTCACGTGGATTCTCCCTGCTGCGCCCTAGAAATAGGATGCCAAAGGCCGTCATTGTACTGAAACCTTCAGAAGTTAACCTACAGCGAAAATTTTCAATACCTCTCACATGGAGTACCGCATCATGCTTGAAACGGCGATCAAAACCCCTGCCTTCTCACATCTCGTTGTCAATTTACAAAACATGGAATGCCAAACAGAAGATATTGATCTTCTGGACGACATTATCGACAACCGCCGATTGACGGCTGTTTTTCAACCTATCATAGATTTCAGCACCCATTCCTACATTGCTTTTGAAGGCTTGATTCGTGGACCGGAAAACACACCACTACACTCACCAAAACAACTCTTCGAAGCGGCTGAACGTCATGGAATGAGAAAAAAACTGGAGCAGGCTTGCCGCGAAACGGTGTTCCGCTCATTTGCAAAACTACAGCTTCCCGGAAAATTGTTCATCAATTCAAGCCCGGACTGCCTGGGTGATGATCTATTTTTCAACGGTGGCACCATCGATTTGCTGCATCAGATCGGGATCAGTCCCAACCGAGTCGTCATCGAACTCACCGAGAACCAGAGAATCAATGATTATCCGAACATACAAAAAGCGTTATCGCATTACCGGAGTCTGGGCTATCAAATCGCCATTGACGATCTGGGTGAGGGATTTGCGAATCTGCGCATGTGGTCGGAAATCCAGCCAGATTACGTCAAGATTGACCGGCATTTTATCGATGGCATCGCGGAGGATAGCCTCAAACACCACTTCGTAAAAGCGATGCAAAGTCTTGCGGAAAGTTGCTCGGCCAAAGTTATTGCTGAAGGAATCGAAAGCGAAGCGGACTGTCTTGCTGTGCGCGATTTGGGTATCGCTTTTGGTCAAGGCTATTTGATCGCGATGCCCGTTGCCGAACCGCGTACCCTTCCCAGCGAAAATATCATCGGCACCATCAAACGGGGCAACATCGTCGTATTTCCGACCGGACTGGCACCGTCAGGAAACGTAACGGTTCGCAGCCTGATACGCCGAATCGAACCCGCCACTCCACAGACCTTCAATGACGAAATCTATCGTCGTTTCGATGATGATCCCGAACTCTTATCAATGCCCGTTGTGTCCGATGGCACGCCGCTGGGTCTGATCAACCGGCATGAGATGGTAGACCGGATGGCTCGACCGTACCGTCGTGAATTGTTCGGCCGCAAATCGTGCGTACAGTTCATGGACTCCATGCCACTATGCATTGATGATGAGTGCACAATTCAGGAAGCCGCGATGATCGTCAGCCGGTCGGCACGCCATCATATTTACGATGGTTTCATCGTGACGCGAAACGGTGAATATATGGGGGTTGGTAGTGCTCACGACCTGATGGGGATGATTACCGAGATGCAGATTCAGGCCGCCCGTTACGCCAACCCGCTGACACAACTTCCAGGAAATGTTCCGATCAACGAACATATCGAACGCCTGCTTGAGCGAAAAATCAGCTTCCACGCCTGCTACTTTGACATTGATCACTTCAAGCCATTTAACGATGCCTTTGGTTACCGCAAGGGCGACGACATCATCGTTCTACTGGCACAAACGATGGTCGAAATCACCAACCCTTTAATCGACTTCTGCGGACACATCGGCGGCGACGATTTCATGGTGCTGTTCCAAAGCGAGGACTGGGAAGCTCGCTGCCAGCACGCTCTGCACCTCTTCGACCTGCGTGTAACAGCCGCGGTTGAGAACGAACAGCTTACCGACTTACCCAACGGCAGAGGCTACTTCGCCGAGAACCGGCGCGGGAAGATGGTTTCATATTCCCTGCCCTCCTTGTCAATCGGCGCGCTTCCGGTCAGCGCTGATGTCTTTGAATCACACCGTGAAATCTCCGCTGCCGCGGCAGAGGCAAAGAAAAACGCCAAGAAGATGACTGGCAGCAGCCTCTTCATAGAACGCCGTCAAATTCAACCATGATACCGACGTGCTGCACAGCAGCACGTCGATGAAAACTATCATTAGGATACTTCTTCGAGACACCCGTGCTTATTGACTCGCAGACCAGTGTCTTTTCAGCCTTAAGCTGCCGTTACTGAACTGCTGCCTTCCGGGAATACTGCCAAATCTTTTTCAGCAACGAGTAGTCCCCTGATTTCCGCATTGACTGCCTTGGCATGTCGGCGGCGGCCTCGATTCAGAAAAACGGTATCGGATGGCAACTGGACAAGCGTGCCCCCCGATTTGAGTTCAGCCTTATTTTCCCGTGAAGTGTCTGGCGTAACGACTGTCCATGCGCGACATCGGCATCAGGATCGGTAGATCGGCCGTATTGAAATCGGGGTCCCACGCGGGATCGCCACAGACATAGGCCCCCGCACGCAAGTAGCCCTTGATCAGCGGTGGCAGTTCGGCCGGCAGATCATTGTTCAAGGCGGCCAGTGGCAGTGGGCAAAGCGGGAAAACACGGTATTCGAGCGGGCTCATGTTTTCACCCAGTCGCTTGTACATGCTTGCAGCCGCATGACCACCATCGGCCATGCTGATGCTCGCGCAGCCGATCAGGAAGTCGTAGTGATGTTCAATCATGTATTTGGCGAGACCGGCCCAGAGCAGCGTAATCGTCGCACCAGTCCGGTACTCTGGATGCACGCAGGAGCGGCCAATCTCAACCATGGTTGGACGCAGGTGATGAAGTCGCGACAGATCAAACTCATTCTCTGAGTAATAGCTGCCGATCTTGTGCGCTTTTTCAGGTGAAAGGATGCGGTAGGTTCCGACCACGGCACTTGTATTTTCATCACGCACGATAAGGTGTTCGCAATAGGCATCGTATTTATCCAAATCAACACCGGGTTTGTTCGTTGGCAGATTGGCGCCAAGTTCACCCGCAAAAATCTGGTAACGTAATTTTTGTGCCTCACGGACTTCACGCGGGTACTGGGCGATACCGACCGAGAGCTTAGGGCGCAGAAGTTTTGTCTGAGGCTGGGTGGTAATTAAGGTAATGGTCATTGTTTATCTCCTAGTTGTGCTGTGAAAGACAATAGGAAATCCACGTTACATCGACATTACGTCCCGGTTAAGAATCGGTTTAACGTAAGGCTTTCAAAGCACTTTCCGGGGCAACTTCTTTAGCCAGAAATTCACCTGACGGGCTACCATTTGCCGCCTGCTGACTTCGCAACGAATTCTTAACAATCTGCTGCTAGTGTGGATAGGCCTCGACACCAACCTTGGAAAAGGAGTAGCCATGATCCTGAAATTTTTCAAAGCACAAGACATCATCGACCAGATTTTTGATGACATATGGGCGGCCTTGTGCTGGTTTGATGATTAATAAGACGTAAAACCAAATGCATGAGCTTTTCCCAGGACCATTGGGCACCATGCTCCGGTGCTGTGCAGTACCTTGCTGCGAGGTCTGGTCGAATTCATAGCCTTGCAAAGTTTGCGTATCGTATGACACGCAAACCGTTAAAACCCGAACTCAAGCAACACTGTCCGCAACCGCCACTGGCGGCCTAACCTCCCCGAATCGCAGGCAATGAGGAATGACCTGCAACGCGGCCAGCATCTGATCAGTGGCGTCTGACCAGGAGAACTGTTCAGCGCGTTTTCGAACCTGGTCACGTGGCAGGTTGAGTGCCTGCAGGCAGGCTTCACGGAGATCCGTATGCATAATGCCTCCGCTCGAATTACCGATAACATCGAGGGGCCCCGGCACAGGGAAAGCTGCAACGGGTGTGCCGCACGCCATGGACTCCGCCATGACTAGGCCGAAAGTATCTGTAACACTTGGAAATACCATAACATCAGCAGACCGATAGAGACTTGCCAGCTCCGGGCCATCAAGCAAACCAAGCCAGTGCGCTTCCGGATAGCGTGCCTGCAAACGCCGCCGTTCCGGCCCCTCGCCGGCGACCCATTTTTCACCCGGCAGATCAAGGCAGAGAAAGGCTTCAAGCTGCTTCTCGATAGCGATGCGACCAACGTAGAGGAATACTGGTCGATTGGTTGATTTTTTCCGTTCTCCCACAGGATCAAACAATTGCAGGTCTACCCCACGTGACCACAATCTGGCACCGGAAAAGCCGCGTGCCTGAAGGTCGGCCACAATGGCCGGTGTCGGCGCCAGCGTGGCGCACGCCGCATTGTGAAAGCGCCTCAGCAGCTTGTAAGTCCAAGCTGTCGGAACTCGAAAACGCGCTGCAACATACTCGGGGAAACGGCTGTGATAGGCCGTGGTAAAAGGCCAATTACGGCGCAGAGCAATCCGTCTGGCCATCCAACCAAGGGGCCCTTCGGTAGCAATATGCAGACAATCCGGCGAAAAGTGGTCAATCTGGCGTTCCATCTCCCGCCTTGTGGTTACCGCCAGTCTGATCTCGGGATAGGTTGGGCAAGGAAAGGAACGGAACCCAAGCGGTGAAATGATTTCGGTCTGATGACCTTTATGTTCCAGTTCTCGGCGTGTCATCTTGAGCGTTCGCACAACCCCATTGACCTGCGGTTCCCAGGCATCGCTGACAATGAGAATTTTCATGCCAGACCCCCGACACGGCTTGGCGCATCGCCAAACAATTCGAGAATGGGGCGCGGTAGTGGCCTTCCTGACTGCCGCAAGTTATTCGTCCGATTCAACTCACTGACCGATTTTCCAAATGCATCGCGCTCGGTTTGGCTTAACCTTCTTAACGACAAGCTCTTCATGCACCGCCAGCGTTCACCACTCGCGGTACTTACAAGTAAAACTTCATCAGACCGATGGAAACATCGGCAGTGGTAACAGTACTTCGTGTCTGTCATGGCGACTCCGTTATTCAGAAAGTAACCTATAGATGATCAGGCATTCTCTTTACAGGCATATTTCACACATCGCGCTTTCAACCTGTCTGTAATATTTAATCTGCTACGTCTATGGTATAGCCTGTTTTCATATCCGAAGGTCAAACCATGCGCACCTCTATTTCCTCGTTCGCTCTCGCCATTTATTCGGCCGCACTCGCACTGCCAGCCAGCGCGCAGACGATTTACGCCATCAATCGCACCGGGGAGGCTCGATACACTTGCTCGGCCGCCAGGAGCATGCCGGACCGAAGCTGTGTCAGAATCTCATCCCTGATGGATTTGATGAACAGCTGATGGAATTCCGATGAAGAACGTCCTGCGCCATCTGTACCCGGTGGTCGCCTTTCTCGGTGGCTTCGTCTGGGACGCGCTGACGATTGGCCAGCGCGTGCGTGGCATCGACCTGTGGCGTCTGGGCAGTTTCCTGCTCGGCGCGTGCATTCTGGCGCTATGGCTGGCTAAGCGGGACGCTCTGAAACGAGAACCTCCACCAGTCGAAGAGGGCTGGCGCGGCGGCGTTGCCGACCTTGTCTGGCAGGCGCCCAATCTGTTGCTGCAGTTCTTCTTCGGCGGCATTTTCTCTGCCCTTTTCATCTTTTATTTCAAGAGCGCCGGCCATCTCGGGGCCTGGCTGACTACCGCCGCACTGGGCGTGTTGCTGGTCGGCAACGAGTTCGCGGGCAAGCGCTATGGCCGCCACTTCACCCTGACCTGGCTGCTGCTCGCGCTAAACGCCATCCTGTTGTTCAACTTCGCGCTGCCACATGCAGCGGGCAGCCTGAATCCGCTGTGGTTCTATGCATCGACCGGTACGGGGATACTGCTCGCCCACCTCCTCTGGCTGCTGGCGCCCGGTCGGCCGGGACGCATTCTGCCGGCCTGGGGGCTGGCGATGGTGCTGCTGCTGGCTTGGAGACTCGACCTGCTGGCCCCGGTCCCACTCGTCAAACAGGCCCTGGCGGTTGGGCACGAATTCACTCAGGACAGTGATCGTTTTCAAATGCAGCTTGAACAGGCGCCGTCCTGGCAGTTCTGGCGCGATCAATCACCCACAGCGCATGTCGTTGAAGGCGAAAAACTCTATGGGGTATCGGCGGTCTTTGCGCCTCTGGGCGTCACCGCTTCGCTCGAACATCGCTGGGAAGTCCATGAGGCCGATGGATGGCGCGTCGCCTATCGCCGGGCGTTTGAAAGTACCGGCGGGCGGGAACGAGGTTTCCGAGGCTACTCCTGGCTGCTGAATCCATCACCGGGAGAATGGCGGTTCATCGTCGCTACTCAGGACGGTCGCACGATTGGCACATTTCCTTTGCGCATCGAGCGCGGAGTGGCGAATCCCGCAAGCACACGCGTCAAGGAATTCTGATCAACTTTTGGAGAATCAAGGTGACAACAGCATCCATTCAATCCGTCGTCGATGAAATTATCAAAACCCGTTACTCCTGCCGGGCCTTTCTGGATCGCCCAGTGGCCCTGGAAACGGTGGAAGAAATTCTCTCCGTTGCCGCGCACGCGCCCTCGGGCACCAACATCCAGCCCTGGAAGGCTTGGGTGCTGACCGGCGAAACAAAGCAGCGCGTCGGCGAACGCATGCTCGCCGCCTTCGACGATCCGGAAGAAACGTCGACGCATACCGAGCCCTACCAGTATTACCCGAAGAAATGGACGTCACCGTATATCGAGCGTCGACGCAAAGTCGGTTTCACGCTTTACGGTTTGCTCGGCATCGAGAAGGGCGACGCCCAGCGCATGCACGACCAGTACGGCCGCAACTACAAATTCTTCGACGCGCCGGTGGGCCTGATTTTCACGGTGGATACGGTGATGGAGCAAGGCAGCTGGCTGGATTACGGCATGTTCATGCAGAACGTCATGCTCGCGGCCAAGGCGCGTGGGCTGGATACCTGCCCGCAAGCGGCGCTGATCCAGTTTCACCGTATAATCCGCGAGGAAGTCGGTATCCCCGATGGCGAGTCCGTCATCTGCGGCATGTCGCTGGGGTACGCCGATCCGGCGGCGCCGGAGAATGCACTCAGGACGGAACGTGCGCCGCTGGAGGAATGGGTGCAGTTCAGGAATTAAGGCGAACAAAATCGTCACAGCCCTGGAGGGCGCGTCAAACGGCGATCTTGCGGTGTCATGCCGCGAGAGGCGCATGGATATTACCTTGCACGGTAGGCATGTCGAAGAATGGCGTCCTGATTGTCTTTCATGGCGGCTGTCTGCGAAAAACCCGCTGGCACCGCCTCGCAGCCTTCCTCAACGAACGCGTTAGCGCGCGTTGCCGTTTTCAGCCATGCGCTGCATCATCCCGCGCATGCGAGAGAACAGGCCGGGCTGGATTTCCTTTTCCGGGCGCGGCACGCGGTGATGGTGGACGAGTTGCGGTGTCGTGCGAATCTCGTTGTGGCGATTGATGCCCGAGCGAATGCTGCGTGCGGTTACGCCGCGCCGCACGGGTTTGGGCAGGAAGCGGTAAATCTGTCCCTGATTGATCAGCTCGGTCAGCGCGCGCATATCCTGGAACGAGGTCAGTACGATGGTGACGATCTGCGGATGATAGTGCTTGAGGGTTTTCAGGAAGGGCGTGACATCCTCCGTACCGACATGGATCTCGGAAATGACCACGGCAATCTCGTGCGTTTCGAGCAAGCCGACGGCTTCGCTCAGGTTGCGCGCGCAGACCAATTGGAGTTTGTCAGCAAGGTCGCCGGCAAATTCGTCGGCCAGCAGAGTGCTCAGTGCGCTAGCCGTTTCCGGCGCGTGATCGATCAGCAGAATGGTCCGCGATGCACCTGAAGCAATCGTTTCAGGCGTCGCCGCAGGCATGCTTTCCAGCCCGACGGCAATCGCCGACGCTTCTTCAACCGTCTGCCGCAACTCGTCGGCCTTCCACGGCTTGTTGATGTAACGGAAGACTTCGCCGTCGTTGATCGAACCGATGATCGCCTCCATGTCCGAGTAACCGGTAAGCAGCAGGCGCAGAGTGTTTGGCGAGACGGCACGCGCCTGACGCAGGAGATCGACACCCAACATGATCGGCATGCGCTGGTCGCTGACCAAGACGTGAACCTTCTCGCGGCGCAGGATGTCCAGCGCATCCAGGCCGCTGGTCGTGGTCAGCACGCGATAGTGCGCGGCGAACATCATCTTCAGCGAACGCAGGATGCGCTCCTCGTCGTCGACAAAAAGCAGCGTCGGGCGTTGCGTGGCGGTGGCGTTGTGCGTCGCCCTCAGAATCAGGTGCTGATCTCGTTCCTCACTCATTGCAGGTATCCTTTATTCTCTTGCGCGTCAATTGCATTCGACGGGCGAATTGCGGCAATTGGCAGGCTGATGCAAAAAGCCGTTCCCGTCCCCGGAATCGACTTGACCTTGATCTCCCCGCCGTGGTCCTTGATGATCTTGATGACGATGGACAGCCCGAGCCCGGTGCCTTCGCCAATCGCTTTCGTCGTGAAGAACGGATCGAAGATCTTCTTCAGGTTTTCCGGGGCGATTCCGCGTCCGTCGTCAGTGATCACCAGATAGACGAACGCCCCCACGGCGCGCGTTCGGATGTGAATCGTGCCGCTCGTTTCGATGGCCTGTGCGGCGTTGGTGACCAGGTTCAGCACCACCTGATTGATCTGTGATGGCGCGCATCGGATTTTCGGCAAGTCGCCAAATTCGCGTACCACCTCGGCTTTGTGCTTGATCACGTTCTTAGCAATCAGCAAGGCGCTGTTGATGCACTCGTTCAAATCGACCTGATCGACGTGTGCCTGATCAAGCCGGCTGAAATTCTTGAGGTTGAGCACGATTTCCGAAATCTGGTCGATGCCGTAGAAGGTGTCGCCGAACAGACCGTCCATTTCCTCGCGCGAAAACATCGCATCAATCGTCTCGCGCTGGTCCTGAACAAGCGAGAACTGAGTTCCCATGGCCTGTTCATCGGCGGCGCCCGATTGCAGCATGCCGAGCAGTTCGTCGTAGGCGTCGATCAGGCCGCGCATTTGTGTGCACGCGTCGCGGCTGATTTCAAAATTGTTTCGCACATAGCCCAGCGGCGTGTTGATCTCGTGCGCCACTCCAGCCACCATCTGCCCCAGCGAGGCCATTTTCTCCGACTGCACAAGCTGTGCCTGCGAAGCCTTGAGCGCACTGAGCATACTGACCAGCGACTGATTCTGCCCCATCAGACGAGTTTCCATGCTGCGCAACAGATCAATGACCGAGCCGACGCCGTGGTAGACATCATCCTTGAGCAAGATGAAGTCCTCGGTGATTGGATAGGAAATATTACTCGTCACGTAGTTACAGGCCATCTCCACCGACTGGCTGATCGGAATCACCAGTGGTACCGGATTCATGAACGAATGGATCGGCTTGTTGCCGTTGATCTCGCGACCAAAGCGAGTCGCCATGATGCGCTGCATCTTGCTACGACTGATAACGCCAATCGGGCGCCCGTTCTCGACAACAGGCAATGAAAGCAAGCGTTCGAAACGCTCTTCAAGAAACAGGTCGTTGATCGCAGATACGCTCGTCATGGGCGATAGCGGCTCGATACTCATACTTAGATTGGTCAAGTGTTCCATGTTTGAGGCAAGCGTAAACCGTGTTTTTTTGCCGACTATGCGGGGATCGTTCGGTTTGATCGTCTATCGGTGCATGACCGATTGATCAGTGTGTAAAGTTACCCGATGATTGTTACGCTACGATGACTGGCTTGCGTTTCGACCAATTAGCCGGAAACAATATTTCCCATGGTTGACGACCTACATCAAAATTGACAAGGTGAGAATTTCACCCGCAATACCGTAGATTGCTTCATCGTTTTGTCACATTAGCGACGTAAATTGGTCACCATGACAATTTACGCAGGTCGCGAGCGGCTGGTTATCTTCGACGCCGACGGCACGATCATTGATGCCTTTCATGCCATTGAGCAGACCTTTCTCCGGCATGGAATGGCTATTGGCGACCTTGAGCGCTTTCAGAAACGCCGCAAATTATTAAAATATCTCGGCGGAATGCGTGAATTCCCCAACAACCTGAGAAAGCAATTCGGTAAACAAAGTCGCAAGCGATTGCTGGGAACATTGACTGAAATTTATCGCGATGAAGCGGTCTTGTATCCGGGTATTGCGTCCTTGCTTCGCACACTGCTGTCTGCCCCTGGTATCCGCGTTGGGCTGGTTACGCGCAACGTGACGACAGAGCCTGAAAAAACTCTCGAATACCTGTTCAAGCGCCACGATATTGACATCCTTGATTTCGATTATCTCGCTTGCATTCCTCTGAACGAAGACAAAAGCAGTCACTTTAGACGTATTCGTGAATGCCTTGCCATCAATCCAGCGCGAACTTATACCTGCGGCGATGAATACAGCGACTACACCGCTGCTATTGGAGCCGGCATTTACCCCTTCGTTGTCGCCTACGGCTTTGAAGATGCGGAAAGGCTGACCAAAGGCTTCGGTGTTCCATACGAAGTCATATCAACTTCGCCGGCTGATCTCTCCGAACGTCTGCTACACGCCTTGGATTTAACGGATGGAATGTATTCGTCACTAGATGAGCCACTGTTGCGAGGCTCGCTTCAGAGTGAAGGTGCTGGCGATGGCATTCCCACCAAGCGAGTTAACTCTCATGAATGCAATCAACTCTCGCAGGAATATTAATAAAAAAAGGAACAACCAACGACCAACTGGAAATACTCATTCGCTCCGGAATTAATCGATAACTTTTCGCGACAAAACGATGTAGCCGCTGCGCCGCTCCTCTCTCGTACCGATTGCATTCCTCCCTTTTGAGGTTCAAGCTAAGCTGAACTAGGAGGAACAAAAAATGCGAATTGGTTTTTTCGGGGCCGCCGGCGAGGTGACGGGCTCCTGCACATTGGTAGAAACGGATGGCGTCCGCTTTCTGGTTGATTGCGGCATGTTTCAAGGCGGGCCGGAAGCGCGAACGAAGAATTTGCACGCACTGAATTTCGATTTTGACGTGCGCTCAATCGACTTTGTTCTGCTCACTCATGCCCATATCGACCATTCCGGACTGCTGCCACGTCTGGCTGTCATGGGTTTTCGCGGACCCATCTACGCAACGCCAGCCAGCATCGACCTCCTTGAGGTGCTGCTTCCCGATAGCGCACACATTCAGGAAAAGGAAACGGAATGGCAGTTGCGCCACCGGCACCGGCGCGGCCAAGGCGAACGTGGCGTCCCTGCACCGCTCTATACGGTGTCACAGGCCCTATCCACCTTAAAGCTCCTCAAACCAGCCGCCTATGGGACAACAATTGAGCCGGCAAAATCAGTCAAGGTGCGTTTCCATGATGCCGGCCATATTCTCGGCTCAGCTTGGCTGGAAGTGACGATCAGTGGCGAAGGCCGGCCGCGCAAACTGGTGTTCTCCGGCGATCTCGGCATGCTCAACCGCCCGGTATTGCGTGACCCGGAAAAAGTGATTCCTGAAGCCGACCTTCTGCTGATCGAATCCACCTACGGCGACCGTCAGCATCGTTCGCTACCGGAGACCGAAGATGAAATTGTTGCGGCCTGCGAACGTACCCGTGCTACGCACGGCAACCTGATCATTCCATCCTTCGCCGTGGGTCGTACACAGGAAATTGTCTACATCCTAGCGGATCTGGTGCAACGCCAACGGCTCGCGCCGCTCAAAGTATATGTTGATTCACCGATGGCCAATGCCGCATCACGAATCACGCTGGCGCATCCGGATTTGCTTGATGCCAAAACCCGCGAATTAATCACCTGGCTTCAGGCTCACCCGGAGAAGATGAGCATCGAATACGTCGCCGATGCCGAACGCTCCAAAGCTCTGAATGAAATCCGCAGCGGAGCGGTCATCATTTCGGCCAGCGGTATGTGCGAGGCCGGGCGGATCAAATACCACCTGCGTGAAAATCTGTCGCGCAGCGAATGCAGCATCCTGTTTGCCGGCTTTCAGGCCGCAGGTACACTGGGACGCCGACTGGTTGACGGAGCCCGGCTGGTGCATATTTTCGGGCAAGCTATTCCGGTCAAGGCGCGCATCTATACAGTGGGCGGCCTGTCGGCCCATGCCGATCAGGCAACCCTGCTAGGCTGGCTGCGGGGGTTTCACAAAGCGCCGGGAGACACCTTCGTCGTGCATGGCGAAGCCGGCGCCTCGGCAAATTTCGCCAAGGCTATTCAGGAGCAACTGGGCTGGGCAGACATTCACTTGCCAAACCGTGGAGAATATTTTTCGATACCGAATTGAACGATAGCCTGAAAGAGGCATGGATAGGCAATCTCGGAGAGGTACATCACAGCCCCTCATCCTTTCTCTTTTGCAGGGCTTTCCTATATGCGCCTCTGAAATATCCTCAGCGCCAAGGCTTGGTGTTTGACACGAATCGACGCAGCTCTGAATTCAGCGCGGAAACCATCAGCTGGGTTCGGCCGGCAATCCAGCCACGGGTTAGCGGATCAGGCTCGCCCTTCGGGTGCATTTCCTTGATCAGTCTGGACGCGGTGACCTGATCGTTCAGTGTGCCGAGCAAATCCTGAATCGTCGAAAGTGACTCCTGATACGCCGTAAGCCGCTTGTGCGGAAAAATGGGAGAAAAGAATTCCAAAGCATAACGCAGCTTCTTGAAATCAATGCGCAGTTCATGCCTGCGTTCGGCATTCATCTTGCCGTGTTCACCCACCTGACGCTCAATTTCTTTTGTACGCCTGGCGAGCCGGCGGCTGGCAAACTTGCGCAGGTTTGAACTCGATTTTTTATCATTCGAATCAATCGTTGGCGGCTCGACCCTGAACAATGCGGCGGAGAAAGCCAGAAGCAACTGACTGTATTCTTTCTGTTTCAATGCCACACCTGCCGACGCCTGCGCCTTGGCTTTTGTTGCCTCGCCCCGGGCTCTCAAAACTGCCAGATCTGGATCACCCGGGAACGCTTCTTCAAGCGGTGCCAAAGTCTCGGTCAGAAACACATCCCAGTCACGCGCACTCCCAAGGCTCCCGGCCAATGCCCGCCAACGTGGCGAGTAAACGTCGACAAAGTCCGGCGAAAGCACCGGAGAAAAAAGTTTGAAAGCGGAACGCAAACGACGAATGGCAACCCTGGCCTGATGTACGTACTCCGGACTATTTCCGGCAATGGCTCCAGCCTCATTACGCTGCAGGTGCAGCACACAGGATAAGGCTATCGCACGAAAAGCTTCAGCCGGTGACATCTCTTTTTTAACTGGCGAAGCAAACGCTTTGACCGGCTGAACCGGCGCACTGTCGGCCAGTGCGTAGCCCCGCTCAGCCTTACTAACGATTTCCGGATGAAGTGACAGATCAGCCGCCAGCGCAATCGCCAGATCAAACAGCGCATCTGGCGATATTCCTTCAACCAGCTCAAGCTCTAATTCACACAAGGGTATGTTGAGAGGAGCAGTGCCCGTGACGGCAAGTGCACTGATTTTCCCCCGATCAAGCGCGACTTCAACAAGCGCACTCCCCTGTTTCAGAACCCAGGCGGTACGCGTAAAGTCCGTTGAAAACACAGGCTGCAAACGTGCATGATGGAATTCCAGAAATTCGCGCAAGCCGGTGTCAGTCACGATGCCAAAATCGAATACCCCCGGCTGTGTTGGCGCTTCCCATTCACTACGCTGTGCCAGACCACCGGCGCTTGACCCCCCCCCTTTGACAGTCATTAGCCATACGGCCCAACCCTTTCGTCGCAGACGCAAGGCGATTCCACGCTTGCGCAAATCAAACTCCGGGGTGTCATAGTAGGTATTGAGCAGCCGGAATTTCTGTGGCTTGATTCCGGCCAAAACAGGGTGTGCCAGCAACCGCCTCGCCTGTGAGGGTGGCAAACGTAACTTCAGCTCTATTTCCATGGGCATTGTGAGGCCTTTCCTGTGACGTGTAAGCCTAGCAGAATTTTAATACCCTTGTCTTGTTGAAATCGATGACAGTTTTTTTATGAAAAGAAGTTTTGTCGCCGAATCCGGTGCAACCGAGTCCAAAAAGAACGTTCTGGATAACGGCAAGCACTGGTGGAACGACCTTGGATTCCTTGAGCACAGGAAAGTATCAATCCTCGGCTGATTCTTCTCAACAATCTTGTAACTCCAATGCTTCTGGACTCAACGAGCGATTTTTGGTGGGACACCAGAACCACATACTGAGCGCCAAACAGCAAGCGCATCGCGCGTTTCAGCGACATCATGCACACGCAGGATACTTGCGCCGCGCTGAACCGCATACAAGGCTGCAGCAACGCTGGCCGAGAGGCGCTGTTCAACAGAGCTGCCTGTAATAAGACCAAGCATCGACTTGCGGGACAGGCCGGCCAGTAGCGGCAAGCTATCACAAGAAAGTTCATCAAATCGACGCAGCAGTTCGAGATTATGTTCCAGCGTCTTGCCGAATCCGAATCCGGGATCGATCACCAGACGGTCGCGCGAAATCCCCATTGCCATAACCGCATTCGCGCGATCTGTAAGGAAATCACGCACCTCATCCAACACGTTGCCATAGGTGGGGCTTTGCTGCATGGTCAGCGGCTCACCTTGCATGTGCATCAAACATACTGCGCAATCACTCTTAGCAGCCATCTCCAGCGCGCCGGGCATACGCAAGGAGTAGATATCGTTGATCATCGATGCGCCGTGCGCAATGGCGGCACGCATTACTTCTGGCTTATACGTGTCCACGGAAAGCGGCACGCCGCAATCGGCCAGAGCATCAAGCACCGGCAACAAACGGCTTAATTCATCATCCACTGAGGCAGAAGTGGCACCGGGACGGGACGATTCGGCTCCAAGGTCAAGCAGGTCGGCACCGGCCTCAATTTGCTGCCGGGCGTATGCGATAGCGCGAGCAGAATCAGCCGCCAGACCGTCACCCGAGAAGGAGTCCGGCGTCAGATTGACGATCCCCATGAGCAGCGGGTGCTCAAGTGATAACTCAAATTTTCCGCAGTGAAGAATACGCATTTGACATCGATACCTGGCGTAAAAAAGCCGGGGAAGATTTACTCCCCCGGCCCGATTGAGTTCATTCGGTTCAGGCCGTCGCCGTGCTCGGTGCCGCATCAGGCGGTGTTGTATCTTCTGAATCCTCTGTTCTCGGCAAGGGCTGTTTTGGCGGCCGTGGCGGCTTACCGTCCATGATGTCATTGATTTGATCAGCATCAATAGTTTCCAGCTCAAGCAACGCTGCAGTCATAGCCTCAACCTTGTCGCGGTTCTCTTCGAGCAGTTTGCGCGCCAGAGCATATTGTTCGTCAATGATGCGACGAATTTCAGCATCGACTTTCTGCATCGTGGTTTCCGACATGTTCTTGTGCGTAGTCACCGAACGTCCAAGGAAAACCTCACCTTCATTCTCGCCATAAACCATCGGACCCAGCGCATCAGACATACCATAACGCGTCACCATGTCACGCGCCATTTGTGTAGCACGTTCAAAGTCGTTCGACGCGCCGGTTGTCATCTGGTTCATGAACAGTTCCTCGGCAATCCGTCCGCCAAAGAGCACTGCAATACGGCTCATCAGGTAAACGCGGTCGTAAGCATAGCGGTCTTCTTCCGGTAACTGCATGGTCAGACCCAGGGCGCGACCGCGCGGAATAATCGTCACCTTATGCACCGGATCGGACTTCGGAACCAGCTTTGCGACAACCGCATGGCCCGATTCGTGATACGCCGTATTACGCTTTTCTTCGTCGTTCATGACCATACTGCGGCGTTCGGCACCCATCAGTATCTTGTCTTTGGCTTTCTCGAAGTCATCCATATCGACTAAGCGTTTACCACCACGGGCAGCAAACAAAGCCGCTTCATTGACAAGATTGGCCAGATCAGCGCCGGACATTCCCGGAGTTCCCCGCGCAAGAATATCGGCCTTGACATCGGGCGACAGCGGCACTTTACGCATGTGCACGATGAGAATCTGTTCGCGGCCCCGAATATCCGGCAATGGTACGATCACCTGCCGGTCAAAACGGCCCGGCCGCATGAGCGCAGGATCAAGAACGTCCGGACGATTGGTTGCGGCAATCACGATCACGCCAACACTGGCCTCAAAGCCATCCATCTCGACCAGCATCTGGTTCAGAGTCTGTTCACGCTCATCGTTGCCGCCACCCAGGCCGGCACCACGCTGGCGACCGACCGCATCCAGTTCGTCGATAAAGATAATGCACGGCGCATGCTTTTTGGCGTTCTCGAACATGTCGCGCACGCGCGCCGCGCCAACACCGACGAACATTTCAACAAAATCAGAACCGGAAATCGAGAAGAAAGGCACTTTGGCTTCTCCGGCAATCGCTTTGGCCAGCAAGGTTTTACCTGTACCCGGATTACCCACGAGCAGCACGCCTTTCGGAATACGGCCACCCAATTTCTGGAATTTCGACGGGTCGCGCAGAAAATCGACCAGTTCAGAGACCTCTTCTTTGGCCTCATCGCATCCGGCAACATCAGCAAAGGTAATGTTGTTGGTCGACTCATCCAGCAGGCGCGCCTTGCTCTTGCCGAAGGAGAATGCCCCACCCTTGCCGCCACCTTGCATCTGGCGCATGAAAAAAACCCAGACGCCAATTAGAAGCAACATTGGGAACCAACTGACAAACAAACTCATCAGGAATGACTGCTCTTCTTCTGGCTTGGCTTCAACCTTGACGCCGTACTTGAGGAGATCGGAGACCATCCAGAGGTCTGCCGGCGCATAAGACGTGACCTTTTTGCCGTCGTTGGTAGTGGCCTTGAGCACCCGTCCCTCAATCACGACTTTCGCAATTGAACCGCGCCCGACTTCATCCATGAACTGCGAGTACTCCATCGAGGCTTGGGCAACCTGACGGGTATTAAACTGGTTGAAGACCGTCATCAAAACCAGACCGATCACCAACCACACAGACATATTCTTGAACATGTTATTCAATGCTGCACCTCTTCCACGTTGCTCTTCAGGAGAATCCTGAAAGCTTACTCATTGCGCAAAAACACCATTCTAAACCTTCTCAGACCAAATATCAGGCCTTCAATCCCTTTCCGAGGAGATAAACCTCGGCACTACGATCCCGTGAAGCATCAGGTTTGCGTGAAGAAACCGTCTTGAAAATCTGCCGCATCTCACGCACGAAATCTTCAAAACCATAACCTTGGAAAACTTTGACCAGAAAAGCACCGTCAGGTTTCAACCAGTGACGCGAGAATTCCAGGCCCAATTCGGCCAGATGCATCACGCGCGCCTGATCAGAGAGGAGAATACCTGACATATTGGGGGCCATATCCGAAAGCACAAGCCCCACCTTCTCTCCAGCCAGCATTGTTTCCAACTGGTTCAGAATGTCTTCTTCGCGGAAATCGCCCTGAATGAAGTCCACGCCGTGCAAAGGATCCATTTCCAGAAGATCCAGCGCAATCACCCGACCCTTGCCCTTCATGCGTTTGGCAGCCACTTGCGACCATCCTCCGGGGGTTGCTCCGAGGTCAACCACTACCTCGCCCGAGCGAATCAGATGATCCCGGTCATCGATTTCCATCAGCTTGAACGAGGCGCGCGAGCGATAGCCCTCAGCCTTGGCGCGTTGCACGTAAGTATCATTAACGTGTTCGCGTAACCACGCATTACTCGTTCGGGTTCGTTTCATTGCCTAAAACTCGGTAAAATGCGTTCTTTGAAAAGGTTTACTGAATGCTCGATATTACTACCGACCAACGACGCGCCCTGCGTGCCCGTGCCCACGCCTTGAATCCAGTGGTTGCCATCAGTCAAAATGGACTGACCGACTCCGTTTTGCAGGAGATCAGCACCAGCCTTGACAGCCATGAGCTGATCAAAATCCGCGTATTTAACGATGAGCGGGAAGTACGCGAAGCCTATCTGACCACCATTTGCGAAAAACTTGGCGCTGCCGCAGTACAGCATATCGGAAAACTGCTCGTCATCTGGCGCCCGTCAGCCGAATCTAAATCAGCCAAATCGCGCCGCAGCCGTGTCGAACCGCGCCGCACCAAGCGGAGTTTTCAGGGTGGCACAAGCAAATAAATAGCAGCCAACTAAAAACCACCACAAACAACAACGAACACAAAGAAAAGCATACCTTTTGTTGAAGTGAATGCCTTATCCAACGGCTTATTTCTAAAACAAAAGGAAGTCGCTGTTCTTAATCGCGATCGTTGTGCGCGTTGTAGTTAAAACTTTGCTGCTTCATTTCCTGAATCACTCGTAACGCACATCAAGCACTTCGTACTCACGGAGACCACCCGGTGCCTGCACCTGGGCAATATCTCCAGCGAACTTGCCGATTAATGCACGGGCAATCGGTGAATTAACCGAAATTTTTCCGGCCTTGATATCTGCTTCGTCTTCTCCAACGATCTGATAAGTCACCTGCGAACTGGTATCCTGATCTTCGAGATCAAGCGTTGCCCCGAAAACGCAGCGGCCATCTGCATCGAGCAATTCTGGATCAATGATCTGTGCATTTGAAAGTTTGCCTTCGACTTCCTTGATACGTCCTTCAACGAAGGCCTGACGTTCTTTGGCAGCATCGTATTCAGCGTTTTCGGAAAGATCGCCGTGCGACCGCGCTTCAGCAATCGCCGCAATCACTGATGGACGCTCGACCACTTTCAGTTGCTGCAATTCGGCACGCAGTTTCTCGGCACCGTTAACGGTCAAAGGAATTTTGTTCATTATCTTTACTCACCTGGCACTGCCAAAGCAAAACCGCCGGCCCGCACAACGCGGGTGTCACCGGCGGCTTAAGTGGTTTGTTTAACTCAGTTGTGCGTGCAAAGTCTGGATCGGATAGACCACCAGCTCTCCACGGTTCTTTATGCCCTCGGCAGCGGCTTCTGCGCCCCATACCGTTGTGTACATTGTAACTCGCGCCGCCAAACCTGACGTCCGGATGGAACGCGAATCGTTGACTGCTTGGCGCTTCTCATCGGCGGTATTGATGATGAGCGAAATTTCTTTGTTCTTGATCATATCGACGATGTGCGGACGGCCTTCAATCACCTTATTCACCGTCGTTACTGGAATACCCGCCGCCGAAATCGTTGCCGCCGTGCCACGCGTCGCCAGAATGCTGAAACCTGCTTCGTGCAGATTGCGGGCAATCACGGCAACTTTGGACTTGTCAGAATCTTTAACGCTGATAAAGACCTTGCCCTCGGTGGGAAGTTTAACGCTGGCCGCCATCTGGCTCTTGACGAAAGCTTCCTCGAATGTCTTGCCGACGCCCATCACCTCACCGGTCGACTTCATTTCCGGCCCGAGAATGGTATCCACACCCGGGAACTTGTTGAAAGGGAACACCGCTTCTTTGACCGAGTAATAGGGTGGAATGACTTCCTTCGTCACACCCTGACTGCCCAGTGACTGACCCGCCATACAACGCGCTGCAATTTTTGCCAGTTGCAGGCCGGTGGCCTTGGAGACGAAGGGCACGGTGCGTGAAGCGCGTGGATTCACTTCCAGCACATAAACTACGTCGTGCTGGATAGCAAACTGTACGTTCATCAGACCGCAAACATTCAAACCCTTGGCCATCAACTTGGTTTGCCGGCGCAATTCGTCCTGCACTTCGGCCGACAAAGAATACGGCGGCAGTGAACACGCCGAGTCGCCCGAGTGCACGCCAGCCTGCTCAATGTGCTCCATGACGCCACCGATAATCACTTCGTCGCCGTCGGACAACGCATCAACGTCGACTTCCACCGCATCGTTGAGAAAGCGATCAAGCAGCACCGGTGAATCATTCGATACTTTTACCGCCTCACGCATGTAGCGCTCAAGGTCACGCGCTTCATGGACAATCTCCATGGCGCGACCACCCAAAACGTAAGACGGGCGAACCACCAGTGGATAACCGATTTCTTCCGCCAGACGCAGGGCATCGGGTTCGGTCCGTGCGGTACGGTTAGGCGGCTGTTTGAGGCCCAGATCCTGCAGCAGTTTCTGGAAGCGTTCACGGTCTTCGGCAGCGTCGATCATGTCCGGGCTGGTACCGATGATCGGCACACCATTGGCTTCAAGATCACGCGCCAATTTCAGCGGTGTCTGCCCGCCGAACTGCACGATGACGCCTACCGGCTTTTCGATAGCGACGATTTCGAGTACATCTTCCAAGGTGAGCGGCTCAAAATACAGGCGATCCGAGGTATCGTAGTCAGTCGACACAGTCTCCGGATTGCAGTTGACCATGATTGTCTCGTAGCCGTCTTCGCGCAGGGCAAGGGCCGCGTGCACACAGCAATAATCAAACTCAATGCCTTGGCCGATACGGTTGGGCCCGCCACCAAGAACCATTATTTTTTTCTTGTTACTCGGGTTCGACTCGCACTCATCTTCGTAGGTCGAATACATATAAGCCGTATTGGTCGAGAATTCTGCAGCGCAGGTATCCACGCGCTTATAGACGGGTCGAATACCAAAAGCATGGCGATACGCACGGACCTCTGCATCCGTCTTTTTCAGCAATTTGGCCAGGCGGCGATCCGAGAACCCCTTGCGCTTGAGTTCACGCAGTGTCGGCGCATCAATCTCTTCGAGCGACATATCATCGAGTTTCATTTCGATCTGAATGATGTCCTCAATCTGAGCAAGGAACCAGGGATCAATATGGGTCAGTGCATGGACTTCATCCAGCGTAAAGCCGTTTTCAAAGGCATCACCAACGTACCAGATGCGTTCAGGACCGGGCTCACCGAGTTCACGCTCAATCTCCTCACGGTCAGTGGTGCGCTGGTTCATTCCGTCAACACCGACTTCAAGGCCACGCAGCGCTTTCTGGAAAGACTCCTGGAAGGTGCGCCCGATGGCCATCACTTCACCAACCGACTTCATCTGCGTGGTCAGGTGCGAATCGGCGGTCGGGAACTTCTCAAAGGCAAAACGCGGCACTTTGGTCACCACGTAGTCAATGGATGGTTCGAAAGACGCCGGCGTCTTTCCACCGGTAATATCGTTGGCCAGTTCATCAAGGGTATAACCCACAGCCAGCTTGGCTGCCACTCGAGCAATCGGAAAGCCGGTCGCTTTTGAAGCCAGTGCCGACGAACGCGAAACGCGCGGGTTCATTTCAATGACCACCATGCGGCCGTCTTCCGGGCAGATGGAAAACTGTACGTTGGACCCACCGGTATCCACCCCAATCTCGCGCAGCACCGCCAGCGAGGCGTCGCGCATGATCTGATATTCCTTGTCGGTCAATGTTTGTGCTGGCGCAACGGTGATTGAGTCGCCAGTATGCACACCCATCGGATCAAGGTTTTCAATCGAACAGATGATGATGCAATTGTCCTTTTTGTCACGGACAACCTCCATCTCGAACTCTTTCCAGCCGATCAGTGACTCTTCGATCAACAGTTCGTGCGTCGGGCTGGCTTCAAAACCGCGCTTACAGATATCGACGAATTCTTCTTCGTTGTAGGCAATGCCACCCCCCGAACCACCCATCGTAAAAGACGGACGAAGAACGACCGGGAAACCAAACATGGCCTGCACCTGGTGCGCCTCCTCCATCGAGTGCGCCATCGCAGAACGTGCCGAGCCGAGGCCGATTTTAGTCATCGCCGTTTTGAACTTCTCACGGTCTTCGGCTTTGTCAATGGCTTCCTTGGACGCACCAATCATCTCGACGCCGAACTTTTCCAGCACACCATGCCGCGCCAGATCAAGCGCACAATTAAGCGCGGTTTGGCCGCCCATGGTCGGTAGCAACGCGTCAGGGCGCTCCTTTTCGATGATTTTCTCAACGACCTGCCAGGTAATCGGCTCGATGTAGGTCACATCAGCCATCTCCGGATCGGTCATAATCGTCGCCGGATTGGAGTTAACCAGAATGACCCGGAAGCCCTCTTCACGCAGCGCCTTACAGGCCTGTGCGCCCGAATAATCGAACTCGCAGGCCTGGCCAATGACGATCGGGCCCGCACCAATAATCAGAATACTTTTTAGGTCTGTACGCTTAGGCATTTGTTACATTTCCCCGGCTGTCTTGCATCATCGTGATAAACCGGTCGAATAGATAGGACAGGTCATGCGGACCCGGGCTGGCTTCCGGATGTCCTTGGAATGAAAACGCCGGCACATCGGTACGCGCCACGCCCTGCAGCGAGCCGTCAAACAACGAAACGTGTGTTGGCCGGAGATTGGCCGGCAAACTCTCAGGATCAACCGCAAAACCGTGGTTCTGGCTGGTGATCATAACCTGCTGGGTATCAAGATCCTTAACCGGATGGTTGGCCCCGTGATGGCCGAACTTCATTTTGAGCGTCTTGGCACCGGAGGCCAGCGCGAGGAGCTGATGACCCAAGCAAATACCGTAGGTCGGCACACGAGCGGCCAACAGTTCACGGATGGCCTCGATAGCGTAATCGCAGGGCTCCGGGTCTCCCGGACCATTGGACAGGAACACACCGTCTGGTTTGTACTTAAGTACGTCCGCTGCCGAGGTCTGCGCGGGAACGACTGTCACTCTGCAGCCACGTGCGGCCAGCATGCGCAAAATGTTGCGCTTAACACCGAAGTCATAGGCGACGACATGAAATTTTTCTACCGCTCCCGGCTGATAGCCTAGTAGCGTCCATTCGCCCTCACGCCACTCGTAGGGGGAATCAACGGTCACCACCTTGGCCAGATCCATTCCCGCGAGGCCGGGGAAAGCGCGTGCCTGAGCAATTGCGGCAGCTTCATCAAGCACATCGCCCAGCCCCCCCGCCACGATGCAGCCGGCCTGCGCTCCTTTTTCACGCAGGATGCGCGTCAGCTTGCGCGTATCGATTCCGGCGATGGCCACCACGCCATGTTTGTTGAGATAAACAGGCAACGAGTCCTGCATACGCCAGTTTTCGGCGCGCAGAGGCAGGTCGCGAATGACCAGTCCAGCCGCGAAATTAGCTCGCGACTCGAAGTCTTCGTCATTGCAGCCAGTGTTGCCGATGTGTGGATAAGTCAGGGTGACAATTTGCTGGCAGTAGGACGGATCGGTAAGAATTTCCTGATAGCCGGTCATTGCCGTATTGAACACCACCTCGCCACGGGTGGCACCCTGAGAGCCGATGGCGTAACCACGAAAGAGGGTGCCATCAGCTAAAGCGAGAATTGCGGGCGGAAGAGAGGGTAACAACGACACAAAAGACTCCTGATCCGTAGCGTAGATATGCAAAAGCGGGATGAGCGCGCTGCCCTCCCGCTTAAATACTTGAAAACCTACGGATTATACCGTAGCAAGGCCTAATCGGCAATTCTCCTGACAGCTTTACGTGATTGGCTTTTAAGCCGGTGTCGGCTGAAAGCCGCTTTTATTGAACAACATTACTCCGAACAAAATTTTCCATCTCAGGTTTTAAACGCGACATTTCCTGCGTCAGCGCCTCAGCGATCTGCATGCAACGTCCCCAATCGGGGGGGGCGGCTTCTTTGGCGGCACGTTCCAGGTCAAGCGCAATTCGCCGTGCTGTTTCGCCATGAAAAATTGCTAACAAGCTCTTGATCGTGTGGGCGTCCATGCACAACTGCGCGGCATTCTTCTCTTGTATGTCAGCATGAATCTTCACCAAGTGTTGATCCCATTCATTGACAAGCATACCGGCCATGGTCTGCAGCAAATCACGGTCACCCAGATCGCGCAGCGCAGCGTCGAGATCCAGCGAGGTATCGGTCAGAGGCACAACCAATTCGGCCGGCATCAAATCGCTTTCCGTGGCAAGCCCCAGGCCACGGTCAATTGCCGCGTAGAGTTCCTGCGGCTTGATCGGCTTGGACACGTAGTCGCTCATCCCGGCCTGCAGACAGCGCTCTCTGTCCCCATCCATGGCATTGGCCGTCATGGCAATAATATAGACCTGCTTAAATTCTTGGGAAACAACCCAACTACGCCGCATTTCACGGGATCGTATCGACTCGGCGGCTTCGAGACCGTCCATGACCGGCATCTGCATATCCATCAAAATGATATCAAAATGGCTTTTCTCGAAGCAATCCACCGCCTCTTCGCCATTATTGGCCAGCGTGACGTGATAACCTCGTTTTTTCAACAGGCGTTCTGCCAGTTCCTGATTAACCGGATTATCCTCGACCAACAGCACTTCAAGCGGATGAGCCTCATCGTCAGGCAATCGATCAGCAAAATCCAAAGAATCGAACACGGGTTTTTCTTCACTACTCGGCCTGAAAACAAGTTGCAAGGCTTCAATCAGGTCTTCAGGCGCAATCGGCTTGACTAGATGGGCATTAACACCGAGACCTCGCAAGTGCATCAAGTTCTGACGTTGCTCATCGGTATTGAGCAGCATGATCAGTTTCTCGGAATGTTCACTGCCCCGCCATGACTCGGCCAGTGCCATGCCGCAGGGAGGGGGCATACGGGAATCGACAAGAACTACGTCGTAGGGAAAACCGAGCGCCCGCGATTTTTCGATGGCGTCCACACCTGTCTGTGAATCAGAAATATGTGCGGCCAGCATGCCGACCCGGGAAAAACACGCCAGCAATTGCGCTGCAGCAGCCGGATGATTTTCAAGAACGAGCACCCGCTGATTGCTGAATTGTTGCTCCGGCACGGCCACGATACTGGAAGCATCGAAGCCAAAACGACCTGTAAAATAAAAACAGGTGCCCTCGCCTTCAACACTCTCAAGCCAAACCCGCCCACCCATCATACTGACCAGATGAGTACAGATCGTCAGACCCAGGCCGGTTCCGCCGTATTTGCGCGTCGTTGAATCATCGGCTTGTGAAAAAGGCTCAAAAACCGCAGCTTGCCGTGCAACCGGAATGCCTATTCCGCTATCCCGCACAGCAAAGCGAAGCAACACGGAGGTCGAGGTACGTTCGTCAACCGTGACCGAAACCGAAACATCACCGCGCTCGGTAAACTTGACTGCGTTGCCAACCAGATTAGCAATTACCTGACGCACTCGTGTCGGATCACCTACAACGCGGGCAGGCATATCCTGGGCGAGTGACACAACAACTTCCAAGCCCTTTTTATGTGCCGCTACGGATTGCTCGCGCACCGCTTCATAAACCTGGCTGGAGAGTGAAAAGGGAATTGCTTCGTAGCGCAGCTTGCCGGCTTCAATCTTTGAGAAATCGAGAATGTCGTTAACGATCGCCAGCAGGGATTCGGCTGAAGATTGGACTGTTTTCAGATAGTGCCGTTGTTCAGCATCAAGTTGGGTATCGAGAGCCAGTTCGGTCATGCCGATAATTCCGTTCATCGGCGTACGGATTTCGTGGCTCATGTTGGCCATGAAATAGCTGCGCGCACGATTGGCCGCTTCCGCAGCCTCCTTGGCCGACAGGGCTTCTGCGGCCGACTGTCGGAGGTCGGTCACATCACGATGCAACAACAACAACCGCGCCGGAGCGCCATCTGCATCTCGAGCAACCACTAAACCTTTTAGGAATAGCCACTTCCAGACTGATCCCTTGGTTTTGAGCCGGCATTCGGCCTGAAAGAAGCGGGTGTTACCTTGTACGTGTGCAGCAATTGCGGCATCCAACACACGCAGATCATCGGGATACACCAAACTTCGCCAGACATTTTGCGTGTCATCCAGATCATCATTGGCGTAGCCAAGCAACACCTTCCATTGCTTACCGGAATCTATACGGCCACTCTTGAGATTCCAGTCCGAAAACGCATCACCCGAGAGGTCGGACTGCACCTGATGCAAACTGGCAAACTGGGCAATCAAGCCATCAGCTACGTCCAGCAGTTTTGCGGTACCGCGTACAAGTTCCGGATGGTCCTTGGCGGCTATCGACAAAAGCTGTTTAAAAACTTTCTCACCCTCTTCGCCAAAAATCTCGCGAAGTTTCCCGGCCAGCAGAGGGGATCTCATTCACACCATCCGTTGTATTGAGTGCTCTCAGCGCAAACCAAGAACATCCTGCATATCAAATAGGCCACTTTCCTTGCCGGCAAGGAAGCGGGCTGCACGCAGACTACCCAAAGCATAGGGCATACGACTACCCGCCTTGTGGCTTATCTCAACTCGTTCGCCTGTCCCGCAATACATAACCGTGTGATCGCCAACAATATCGCCGCCGCGCACGGTAGCAAAACCGATGGTTGATGGATCGCGTTCACCGGTTACCCCTTCACGGCCATAAACAGCGCACTGCTTCAAATCGCGCTCAAGCGCCTTGGCGATCACCTCGCCCATGCGCAACGCTGTTCCCGAAGGGGCGTCGATTTTAAGTTTGTGATGCGCTTCGACAATCTCAATGTCGTAGCCTTCAGACAGAATGCGTGACGCGGTATCAAGCAATTTGAAAACAACATTAACGCCAACACTCATGTTCGGCGCAAAAACGACTGGAATCTCGCACGCCGCATCAGTGATCATCTGCTTGGATTCGTCGTCAAAACCAGTGGTTCCGATGACAAGAGCCACCTTGTGCCGGCGGCAAATGGCCAGATGTTCCAGCGTACCTTCCGGGCGGGTAAAGTCGATCAGACAATCCGCTTTGGCAATCCCGGCCTCAACATCCGTTGTAACCGGCACGCCACAGGGTCTGCCGACCAACTCGCCAGCGTCCTTGCCTATCGCCGGCGTGCCCGGCTGATCAATAGCAGATACCAGCGCCAACTGTCCATCCTGCAAGGTCGCTTCGATAAGCATCCGCCCCATGCGCCCGCTGGCGCCAACAATCGCAATTTTTATCCTGTTCATTTTAAAATCCCACGCTTTCCATCATTCTTCCAAAAAAACCTTTTCCTTCCAACGGCGGCATCTCGCCATCAGCGCCTATCGAACCCAGATCAATCTCTCGTGTCCTGCTACCCGCCGCCGCTGTAGCATCGGCGGCTTCAGCCGCCGTTACGTCGCCAGTAACACGAACAAGTTTATCGCCGGTATCAAAGAAAGTTGAAAATTTCCTCATTTCAACGACGCCTGAACCCTTCTGCATTCGATAAACGTAATCCCAGCGGTTGGCGTGAAACATATCCATCAGCACCGGGGTTCCCAGAATAAAGCGCACCTGATCCTTGCTCAGGCCGGGTCTAAGCTGGGAGACCATATCCTGAGTCAGAACGTTACCCTGCTGAACGTCAATCTTGTACTCATTGACGATACGCGGCACCGAGGAACAACCGGAAATAGCGGCTAACAGAAGAGCCGTTCTGGCGAGTTGAGAAAAAGTCATTCTTGGAATGTTTCTTGGCAAATAGTCGGAAATTCGCTTCAGCAAATGCAAGCAAGTCATTTATAGACGCCTCATGCGGTATATCATAACCGAAAAGGACGACTCCTTTCTCTACCGATCAAGCCAAGCCATGAGCAAATCCACCGACCTGAAGAGCATCGGACTCAAAGCCACCTTCCCGCGTCTGAAGATCCTTGAGCTTTTTGAAAACACCACAGTACGCCACCTGACGGCTGATGACGTACATCGCCTGCTATTGAGCGAAGACATGGACATCGGGCTGGCTACTGTTTACCGCGCACTGACCCAATTCGAACAGGCTGGACTGCTCGAACGCCACCATTTCGAGTCAGGCAAAGCCGTCTTTGAACTCAAGGCCAGTCAACACCACGACCATCTGGTGTGCATCAATTGCGGCCGTGTGGAAGAATTCTATGACGAGGAAATCGAGCGCCGCCAGAAAAAAATCGCCAAAGAGCGTGGCTTTGTTATTCAGGAGCATGCGCTCTACCTCTATACAGAATGCACCAAAGTGCCTTGTCCACACCGGAAAAAGCCCGATTGATCAGGCAAAGGAATCCAGAAGCCTCCCTACTTGGGCATTCTCACTGCCATCTTGCTCGACACCTAGATACTGGTGGGTACTGGTCTGATCTGCTTTTGCTGATTCTTCCTGTTGCTTCGCCGACAATTCGATTCGCGCCTCACCCTCCATTTGACTGGCTTGTGCGGCAACACTCCGATCCTGGGAAGACGGATCGGCAGGCGCCAGCGCTGCGGCACGGATGTGCTGCGCTTTGGGGATGGTTTCTTCCGGCGTTCGTCCGGGTGAAGTATCAATCGAGACTTCACCGCCCACAGCGTAGCGTTGATTGTCCGGCCCGGTGGTGTAAGAAAAACTTGGCCCGCCACGCACCAGATCGGCACCAGCGGCCATGTGCGCCTGTTCATGCGCACGAACCTTGCGATCGATCTGCTTGAGTTCCTGAACCTGCTGTTGTTCTTGCGGCGTTAACTGACCGGTCTGCCCAAGGGTAGAAGTACTTTTCGTATTTGTTGCACTCGCCGAACTGTCGGAGCGCAAAGAATCGTCCGGCTGCTTTGACCTCTGCGTGTCAACACGAACCAGCGTCGCTGAACTGTAAGTGGAGTGGATTAAACTTGCTGTGCTCTGAATCATTGTCAAAAGGACCTTGATCAAGAAAGCCTTAAAGCCAAAGAACTACGTGTTTCAGATTAGACTATAAACCCATGTTTTTCTAGAACAAAAAATCCGCGACCTGAGTCAGGAAATGCTCAACATCTCTTTCGCGTGTTGACGGGTGATATCCGTAATCTCAACGCCACCGAGCATTCTCGCCACTTCTTCAACCCGCGCCGCGTCATCGAGCGTGACGACCTGGCTGCACAATTGCCCGCCCTGTGTTTTTTTGACAACCTGCCATTGCCAGTTAGCGCGGGCGGCCACTTGCGGCAAATGGGTCACACACAAAACCTGCCGTTCGCTACCCAATTCATGCAACAGCCGGCCAACCACTTCGGCAACCCCTCCGCCGATACCGACATCCACTTCGTCAAAAATCAGTGTCGGAACACATGCGGCCTGACTCGTTACCACCTGAATGGCCAGACTGATGCGCGATAACTCACCTCCCGAAGCAACCTTGGCCAAAGAACGTGACTCGCTCCCCGAAAGGCCGGCAATACGAAATTCGATCTGTTCCAGGCCATAGGCCGTACCGGCCTCAACGGGTACCAGTGCGACTTCGAAACGTCCGCCACCCAAAGCCAATTGCTGCATAACGCGACTAACTTCGGCGCCCAGTGCATCAGCGGCCTTGGCACGTCCTTTTGACAAACGTCCGGCCAAATTGTCGTATTTATTGCGCGCAACCCCAACCCGTGCCTCCAGTGCGGCGATATCTGCAGACTCGCCAAGCACTGCCAGCCGATCCTGCCAACGAGCCAGCAAAGCCGGCAAGTCATCAGGATTTGAGCGGAATTTCCGAGCGCAGCCCAGCACCGCCTCAATCCGGCTTTCAATTTCACTTAGACGTTGCGGGTCGAGTTCAACCCGATCCCCATAACGACGCAACGCGGAAACCGCTTCCGCCAGTTCCGCCCGGGCCGATTGCAACAAGGCAGCTGTTTCAGCCAGTGCCGGGTCATATTCAGACAAAGCATCAAGCCGGTTAGCCACACTATCAACCTGCATCTCACAAGATGTATCGCCTTCCGCTAGAAGTGTCAGCGAAAAGCGTGCGCCCTCGACCAGCATGGCGGCATGCCCCAGACGCTTGTGTTCAACATTCAGGGCGTCCCATTCCTCGGGCGAAAACCCAAGGACGTCCAGTTCGCGTACCTGCCACTCAAGTTGTTCGCGTTCTTGCGCCAATGCCTCGGCGCCACCCGCCGCTACATCAAGCAGTGTTCTTGTTTCGCGCCAGAAACGCCAGGCGGCGGAAACCTCATTCACCAAAGGATCAAGACGCGCATGAGTATCGAGCAGCGCACGTTGCGCATCACCACGCAACAGGGACTGATGCGCATGTTGCCCGTGGATATCAACCAGCGATTCGGCCACTTCCCGTAATTGTTGCAGCGTCACCGGTGATCCGTTGAGATAGGCACGGGAGCGGCCGTTGCTGTCGAGCACACGGCGCAGTAGCAAACCTTCCTCGGTATCGATATCCTGTTGTCGCAACCAATCAGCCGCCGCAGGCGAACCCTGCAGATCGAACTCGGCACTAACCTCAGCGCGTTCGCTCCCGGCACGGATCAAACCGGTATCGGCACGCTCACCCAGAGCGAAAGCCAAGGCGTCAACAAGGATTGATTTGCCAGCACCGGTTTCGCCCGTCAAGGTTCCGAAACCTGACCCGAACTCAAGTTCAAGCCGATTGACCAGCACAAAATCACGGATTGTCAAACGACGCAGCATGGCTATTCGGTGCCTTTAAGGTGGCCTAATGGACTTTGGGCTGCTCGCTCCAGCGCAACTTTTCGCGCAACATGGCGAAATAGCTGTAACCGGGCGGATGGAGAAGGCAGATCGAGTATTCCGAACGACGGATGCGTACGGAGTCTTCCGGTTGCAGATCGAAAGTCACCTGCCCGTCAAAGTGCACCCGTGACTCTGTAGCGCGAATAATACGGATGTCGATTTCGTTGCGGTCACCGACCAATATTGGGCGATTAGTTAATGAGTGCGGGCACAACGGCACTAGCGCAATCCCGGAAACCTGCGGGTGCATAATTGGGCCGTTGGCTGAGAGTGAATAGGCCGTCGAACCCGTTGGCGTCGCAGCAATTAGACCATCCGAACGCAGATGGTAGATAAATTCGCCATCGATAAACAACTCGAACTCAACGAGACGGCCAATCGCACCCTTGTCGACTACAACATCGTTGAGCGCCAGATTGGAGGCAATGCTCTGACCACCACGCAATACCTCGGCATCAAGCAGCATACGATGCTCTGGTGTGAATTTACCGTCCAGAAGATCGTCCATGCAGGTCAGCATGTCGCTACGCGCGATATCGGTCATAAAACCCAGACGTCCCTGATTCACGCCCACCAGCGGCACACCGTAACGTGCCAGTTGGCGTGCTGCGTTAAGCAAGGTTCCGTCGCCACCGAGCACAATGGCCATATCAGCCTGCTCGCCAATCGTCGCATAATTGCAACTCGCCCAGTTACGCAGGTCAAATGGCACATCAGCAATGCTTGCCGTTATGTCCTCGATAATAACCTTGATTCCGCGCTCATGCAGATTCTTTGCCAGTACAAAGAGCGACTCGGCAATCTCCCGACTGTGGTACTTTCCGATCAACGCAATAGTGCGGGGCGGAGAGGCATTAGCACGGGATGAGGAAACGGGCACATCATTCATGGGGCGAATTAAACCACATTTTTAATCGCTTTCGCTGCCAGAAGCCTAACACCCATTGCAAAGCAGGCATGATGAGAACCACCCACTATCAAAATCCAGTCTATTTTTGAGAAACAGGTTTTTCTTCAAGCATCGCAAGTTCAACGTGGTTAAACGGTCTTTCTTTTTGTAGAATCAACCCTATGCTCGACGAACGCTATAGAACCCTGCTCAAAACTCTGATCGAACGCTACATTTCGGACGGCCAGCCGGTGGGTTCGCGTGCGCTATCAAAATACTCCGGGCTCGATCTGTCAGCAGCCACCGTGCGCAACGTGATGGCCGACCTTGAAGAACTGGGCTTTATTGCCAGCCCGCACACGTCTGCCGGACGTATTCCGACACCACGCGGCTACCGCTTTTTCGTCGACAGCCTGCTCACCATGCAGCCGCTGGAGTCGGAAAAAATTCACGCCATCGAGGGACAACTCCATCCCTCGCAACCCCAACAACTGATCAGTAACGCCTCGCACCTGCTCTCCGGGCTCACCCATTTTGCCGGTATCGTACTGACGCCACGACGCAAAGCACCCCGAATCAGGCAGATGGAATTCGTCAGCCTGTCTGATAAACGCATTCTGCTGATCCTTGTCACCACCGATGGCGACGTACAAAACCGTATTCTATTTACCGACCGCGCTTATTCGCCGTCCGAACTGGTGATCGCCACCAACACCCTCAATCAGTATTTTGCCGGCCAAGATTTTGAACACATCCGAAACCGGGTGAAGGAAGACCTGCTCAAGCTGCGAGGTGATTTGCAGAGCTTAATGGCTGCCGCTCTGGCCGCCGGCGACGACGCCATGAATCAGGCCGATGAACAATACATCATTTCCGGTGAGCGCAACCTGCTGGAAGTTGAGGAGCTTTCATCCAACATGAAGCGCCTGCGTGAACTGTTCGACCTCTTCGAACAACGCACGGCCCTCATGCAACTACTCGATATTTCGCATCGCGCCGACGGTATCCAGATTTTTATCGGCGGCGAATCCGGGCTGGCGCCCCTCGATGAATGCAGCGTCGTCACAGCCCCTTACGAAGTCGATGGTCAGGTCGTCGGCTCGGTCGGCGTCATCGGCCCAACACGCATGGCTTATGAACGCGTGATCCCGATTGTCGACATTACGGCCAAGCTACTTTCCTCTGCCCTCACCTATCAGGCCAATTCGTAATGCCGCGCTTTCATCCTGAACCTCCCTATCGTCACGGTACAGCAACAAAAACGGCCGTCCTGCTCATTAATCTGGGCACACCCGAGGCAGCCACCGCACCGGCCGTACGCCGCTACCTCAAGGAATTTCTCTCTGATCCGCGCGTGGTCGAAATTCCACGGGCGATCTGGTGGCTGATTCTTAATGGCATCATTCTCAACGTCCGGCCCAAAAAATCAGCCGCAAAATACGCCACCATCTGGACCCCTGACGGATCGCCGCTGAAAGTCCATACCGAGCGACAGACCAAGTTGCTGCGCGGTTTTCTCGGGCAGGCCGGGCATCAGGTTGTGGTCGACTACGCCATGCGTTACGGCCAACCATCGATTCCCGCCACCCTCTCCCGCCTCAAGGCAGAGGGCTGCACCCGCATCCTGCTACTACCACTCTACCCGCAGTATTCGTCGAGCACGACTGCCACTGCATTCGATACGGCTTACGCTTGGGCACAATCACTGCGCAACCAGCCGGAGATACGAACGGTTAGAAGTTTTGCCGATCATCCGGGCTACATTGAAGCGCTGGCCGCCAGCGTTCGTGAGCACTGGATGCGCAATGGCCGCTCTTCGTCCTCCTACCGGCTGATCATGAGCTTTCACGGCGTGCCGCGTTATACACTCGACAAAGGCGATCCTTATCATTGCGAGTGCCACAAAACGGGGCGTCTTCTGGCCGAAGCCCTGAACCTTGGCGCAGATGATTATCAAATCTGTTTTCAATCACGCTTTGGCCGTGCCGAATGGCTACAACCCTATACTGCGCCTACACTGGTCGCACTGGGCAAGAAAGGCGTTCAACACGTTGACGTAATCTGCCCCGGGTTTCCTGCGGACTGCCTCGAAACGCTCGAAGAAATTGCAATAGAAAGCAAGGCCGAGTTCATACAGGCTGGCGGCAAGCATTTTCACTATATACCCTGCCTCAACGAGCGCGATGACTGGATTCACGCCCTCGCCGACCTGGCCGGGAAGCATCTTCAAGGTTGGCCTTCAAAAAATTCTCCTGACCCGGCCACTCTCGAAAACAGCGCTCTGCGCGCCAAAGAGCTTGGTGCAAGCATTTAATCCGGAAAGCTCATTCCGGTATTCCGCTCAAGTGATCCTCGTTAACTGCCGTTAGCACCCACTGGGAGTTACCGGTTGTTGAAGGAGTTCACTATGAAAATAAACAGCGCTGCATTGCAGATGGAGTCCAGCCATACCCGTCTGCAACAAAACGAATTGAAAGAAAGCTTGCGCACCTGGATCGGTGACCGCCGGCCTGATTTCGAGGGAAGCCAGCGTAGCCGACTGCCAACACCACCTTCTCAATCCACCGTGCAAATTTCCAACGCCGGAAAGGCGGCTCAATCCAGTGAGACCGATGCGATTCAAGAGAGCATCCATGCCGTCAAAAACGACCCGAAGATACAACTGATCCTGGCCATGATTGCCATGCTGACCGGCTACAAGGCCAAAGTGTTTGACGCCAGCGAATTGCAGCTTCAATCACCAGCACCTGCCGTACAGGATCCCAATAAGTCTGCTCAAAACGCTCAATCTCAGACAGCACAACAACCTGCAGGTTATGGTATCGAATATGACCGTCACGAGTCCTACACCGAAACCGAGCAGACCAGTTTTCAGGCCACGGGGGTAGTTCACACCGCTGACGGCAAGGAGATCAGTTTCAGCGTCTCGCTGTCAATGGCACGCAGCTATCATGAAGAATCCGATGTCAGCATCCGTGAAGGTGATGCCCGCAAGAAACAGGACCCTCTGGTTCTCAATTTCAATGGCACAGCGACGCAGTTGACCAGCCAGCGATTCAAATTTGACCTTAATTCTGATGGCAAGGCCGAAGACATCAATTTTGTCAGCGGTGGAAGCGGTTTTCTTGCAATTGACCGCAATGGCGACGGCAAGATCAACAACGGGTCAGAGCTTTTTGGAGCGAAAACCGGGAACGGCTTTGCTGAACTGGCCGCACTTGACACTGATCACAACGGCTGGATTGACGAAAACGATGTGGCCTTCGATCAATTGTACATATGGACCAAGGATAGCGCCGGCAAGGATTTTCTTTCAACGCTGAAACAAACCAAAGTCGGTGCGTTGAATGTGGCAAGCATCACCACGCCATTCGACATTAAGGACAACAGCAATATCCTGCAAGGCCAGATCAGGTCGAGCGGAATCTATTTACAAGAAAACGGTAAGGCTGGAACAATGCAACAGATCGACCTGACGGTATAAACAAAATCAGGGCGGTACCAGTTCCAGATCGCAGGCGGCGCTGCTACCTCGTACCGCCGACTGGCCAAGCTTGGCCAACGCCTTGTTAGCACTGCGCAAACGACCAATGACTTTAGCGGTAAGCGTTTTCTGGAAGCGTTCTTGAACTTCATCCGAACTCAGTTCCAGTGCCGCACTGTTGATTTCGAGAAACAGGGTCTGTTCCAGTGTCACGACCGTGGCGGAACGCATCGTATTGCTGGGGTGGAGAAAAGCCATTTCGCCCACCACATCGCCGGCCGAAAGTCTGCAAACGGATTTGCCACCGACGGAAACCTCGACGAAACCACCGACCAACACACCGAAGACGCGGTTGTTGTCCCCTTCGCGTATCAACACCACTTTTTCAGCCACTTCCCGCCAGACACTGATTCGCAGAACTTCCCACAATTCGATATCTTCAAACTCGGTAAAAAACTCAAGCTTGCGCAATTTCTCGAAATGCGACATGTCCTGCTGGGTGGAATCTTCGTCCAGCATCTGGTACCTGACGGTCGACAGATCCTTGGCAAACTCGGCACCGTTGCGATAACGGCTGTAAAGATCTTTCTCCAACGATTTCTTCAATATCGGATCAAGGGCGGATGGCAGATTCGGGTTAAGTGCACACACCGACGGCGTATCCGCATTAACAATCTTGTAAACCAGTGCGCCCTGATTATTGGCCCGAAACGGCAAACGCCCAGTCAACAACTGGAACAGCAAAACACCCAGCGAATAAAGATCCGTCTTCTGGTTGAGCGGGTAGTTCTTGATCTGTTCGGGCGACATATAAGCCGGCGAACCCACCCCCATCACGAAGGTTGAATCCTTGTTCATGTCCTTGTGCAAGTTGAGCGCGAGTCCGAAATCAGTAATTTTTGGATTATCATCCTTATCAATCAATATATTGGCTGGCTTGATGTCACGATGCACGACGCCCTGCCGGAACGCATGGTCAAGCGCCAAACAGCATTTGAAAATGATGCCGATCACGCGATGCATGGGCAAAAGCTTGCTGATCGAACAGAACTGGTCGAGCGGGGAACCCTCAATGAACTCCATGACCAGATAAGCCCGATCTTTCTCAATTACCGCATCAAAAATCTTGACAATATTGGGATGATCCAGGCGCCGACCGATCGAATCCTCAGTCTGAAAGAGTTTTCGCAAGCGCCGTGACATAGCCGCATTTTCGTCGCCAAAGTGAATCAGCTTGACCGCCACTTCACGGTTCGAGTCCGGATCACGGGCCAGATAAACGACAGCTGTCGCACCCTTGCCTAGGACGCGAATAACTTCGTACTTGCCAATTTTCTCGAGCATGCCAATACCGATCAACTTAACAGAGGTGAAATCCTAGCAGTAGAACCGTGCGCCGCATCAGATTTTATTTGATTGAAGCAAAAAAACAGATGAAAGTGCTTGAAATAAAATATTCCGCCCCAAGTTAGGCGAGGTTTCCGGGAGACCATCACTTATGCAAGCACAAGACAACGAAAAAAACATCGAGACAAAATTTGTAGACGATGAGAACAATGTGGATTCAGCCAAGAATTTGGAAGAACCCACTGAAGAGACCGTTGATAGCACCCCAAGCCTCGAGGAATTGATTCGTTTGGCCGAACTCAAGGCGGAAGAACACCACGACGCCTGGCTACGCGCCAAGGCTGAAACTGAGAATGTTCGCCGCCGTGCCCAAGACGACATTGCCAAGGCCTCCAAATTTGCTGTTGAACGCTTTGCTGGCGAATTGCTGGCCGTCAAAGACAGCCTTGAAGCGGCTCTCGCCTATGAAGCCCCAAGCGTGGAAAGCATGAAGGCCGGAACCGAACTGACTCTAAAGCAACTGGTTTCCGCCTTCGAGAAATCAAAGCTGAGCGAGGTCAATCCGTTGGGAGAAAAGTTCGACCCCCATTTCCATCAGGCCATCAGCATGATCGACTCGGAACAGGACGCCAACACCGTCGTCAACGTCCTGCAAAAGGGCTATCTGATTGCCGATCGTGTTTTGCGCCCGGCTCTGGTGATTGTATCCAAGCCGAAAGCTTGAAAAGAATCGAATCAGCCCCACTTAGGGAACAAGACAACAAATCGTAACGAATCAATGTATTCAAGTATTCACAAATCAAGTTAAAGGACACCGACATGGGCAAAATCATTGGCATCGACCTCGGCACTACCAACTCCTGCGTTTCCGTCATGGAAAACGGCAAGCCGAAAGTTATCGAAAATTCAGAAGGCGCGCGCACCACGCCATCCATCGTGGCTTATGCCGAAGATGGCGAAATCCTTTGTGGCGCTCCGGCCAAGCGCCAGGCCGTAACCAATGCCAAAAACACGCTGTACGCCGTCAAGCGTCTGATCGGCCGTCGCTTTGATGAAAAAGAAGTGCAGAAAGATATCTCGTTGATGCCTTTCAAAATCCTCAAAGCTGACAATGGCGACGCCTGGGTTGAAGTGCGCGGCAACAAGATTGCACCGCAGCAGGTTTCGGCTGAAGTATTGCGCAAAATGAAGAAAACCGCTGAGGACTATCTCGGCGAGGAAGTGACCGAAGCAGTCATCACCGTCCCGGCCTACTTTAATGACAGCCAGCGCCAAGCCACCAAGGACGCAGGCCGTATCGCAGGTCTTGAAGTCAAGCGCATCATCAACGAGCCCACCGCAGCCGCGCTGGCCTTCGGTATGGACAAGAAACAGGGCGACAAAAAAATTGCTGTCTATGACTTGGGCGGCGGCACCTTCGATATTTCAATTATCGAAATCGCTGAAATCGATGGCGAACACCAATTCGAAGTGTTGTCTACCAACGGCGACACTTTCCTTGGTGGCGAAGATTTCGATCAGCGTCTGATCGACTACGTTATTGACGAATTCAAGAAAGAATCCGGTGTCAACCTCAAGTCTGACGTGCTGGCGCTCCAGCGCCTCAAGGACGCAGCTGAGAAGGCAAAAGTTGAATTGTCATCAGGTCAGCAGACTGAAATCAATCTGCCCTATATCACCGCCGACGCTTCCGGCCCGAAACATCTGGCAGTGAAAATTACACGTGCCAAATTTGAGTCGCTAGTCGATGAGCTGATTGAACGCACCATCGAACCCTGCCGTATCGCCATGAAGGATGCCGGCTGCAAGATCACCGACATCAACGATGTGATTCTGGTCGGTGGTCAGAGCCGCATGCCCAAGGTACAAGACAAGGTCAAGGAATTCTTTGGCCAGGAACCACGCCGTGACGTCAATCCTGACGAAGCCGTTGCTGTTGGTGCAGCCATTCAAGGCGGCGTCCTGCAAGGTGAAGTCAAGGACGTATTGCTGCTTGATGTGACCCCGTTGTCACTGGGCATTGAAACGCTGGGTGGTGTCATGACCAAGCTGATCAAGAAGAACACCACGATCCCGACCAAGGCCGGACAGGTCTTTTCGACCGCCGACGACAACCAGAGCGCCGTGACCATCCATGTCCTGCAGGGTGAGCGTGAAATGGCTTCGGGCAACAAGAGCTTGGATCAATTCAATCTCTCCGATATCCCGCCGTCACCGCGCGGCATGCCGCAAATCGAAGTCACGTTCGACATCGACGCCAACGGCATCCTGCACGTTTCGGCCAAGGACAAGGCGACTGGCAAGGAAAACAAAATCAAGATCCAGGCATCTTCCGGTCTTACCGAAGAAGAAGTCCAGCGCATGGTTCAGGACGCCGAGTTGCACGCCGAAGAAGACAAGAAGGCACACGAACTGGCCGAATCGCGCAACCAGTGTGATGGCATGATTCACATGGTCAAAAAATCGATGACCGAATATGGCAAGGAACTAACAGACGAGGAAAAAGCCGTTATCGAAACGGCCATCAAGGACGCCGAAGAAGCCATTCGTGGCGACGATCTTGAAGCCATCAAGGCCAAAAGCGAAGCGCTGGGCACTGCTGCACAAAAGCTTGGTGAAAAGATGAACGCCAAACAGCAGGCCGAAGCCGCTGCTGCTGAAGGTGCTGCCGGTGCAGGAGCAGATGCAGGTGCAGGTGAAGCCAAAAAAGACAATGATGACGTTGTCGATGCCGAGTACACCGAAGTCAAAGACAAGAAGTAAGCATCGGAACCAACAGGCGAGGAGCGTATAATCGCGCCTCGCCTTTTCGCATTATCTCTATCGGTTACTAGCACTCATGGCAAAACGTGATTTTTACGACATCCTCGGCGTCAACCGCGACGCCTCCGAGGACGATATCAAGAAGGCCTATCGCAAGCTGGCCATGAAGCATCATCCGGATCGCAATCCGGATAACCCAAAGTCAGAAGAGCACTTCAAGGAAGTCAAGGAAGCCTACGAAATTCTCTCGGACGGTCAGAAACGTGCGGCCTACGATCAATACGGCCACGCCGGAGTTGACCCGCAAGCAGGCATGGGCGGAGGCTTCGGAGGCGCTGGAGGGGCTGGGTTCGGAGATGCTTTTGGTGGCATTTTTGACGAAATTTTTGGTGGCGGCGGTACACGTGGAGGCCGCTCCAATATCTATCGTGGCGCTGATTTGCGGTACAACATTGAAGTCACGCTTGAACAAGCCGCCTTCGGTACCGAAACCAAGATTCGCATTCCCACCATGGAAGTCTGCGAACCGTGCAAAGGCACGGGCGCCAAGGCCGGCACACAGCCAAAAACCTGCCCGACCTGTCAGGGTAGCGGGCAAGTGCGGCTGCAACAGGGCTTCTTCTCAATCCAGCAAACTTGTCCCAAGTGTCACGGCACCGGACGCTTTGTTGCCGATCCCTGCGGCTCCTGCCATGGTGCAGGCCGCAACAAACAGCACAAAACACTGGCCGTAAAAATACCGTCCGGGGTGGATGAAGGCGATCGCATCCGGCTTTCTGGTGAAGGCGAACACGGCATTAACGGTGGCCCGTCCGGCGACCTTTACGTACAGATCCATCTCAAACCGCACGCCGTATTCCAGCGCGAACAGAACGATCTGCATTGCGAAATGCCGATCAACTTCACCACGGCCGCCCTCGGCGGTGAAATCGAAATACCGACGCTGGACACCGTAGCCAAGATCAAGATCCCGGCCGAAACTCAATCAGGAAAGACCTTCCGACTACGCGGCAAAGGCATCAAGGGTGTGCGCAGCCACACCCATGGCGACCTGCTCTGTCATGTTGTGGTCGAAACCCCGGTTCAACTCACCGAACGGCAAAAAGAACTGTTGCGCGAACTCGAAGAATCAAGCCGTGGTGATAACGGCCGCCACAACCCACGCGCAAAGTCGTGGATGGACAAGGTAAAGGATTTCTTTGCCGCAAGCTGATTTACATCGTACGGAAAAAAAAAGCCCGCCGGAAACTCGACGGGCTTTTTCATTGGCTCTCTGAAATTACAGTCGGGAGTATCTTTACGACCAGACGCCCAGACGTTCCTTGTTTCTCTTGATAAACGAGGCAAATCTCATATCCTGAGCGAGCACTTGATCGGAAAAAACTTGTAAGGGTTGGTCTCTCAATTCCTTGATGTTTGCATCAGTCAAAGTTATGTCTTTGTAATTTTCAAAAAATTTCATCACTTCGCGATGCGACCTTTTGTGTTCCTGAGACTCCGGATAAGAAAAAATCTCCATAATGGATTCTTCAGCATAAAAATGAAATCTCAGTTTTTCGCAAAGTTTTTCAAGAATATCCCGCCAGCGAACCTTGTCCTCTATCGCCTCTTGAAGCTCAATACAAAGGCTCTCGATTCCCTCGTGTTGTGAGTCAAGCTCGTCAATACCCAAGATATATTTCGAATCCACAAATACTTCCTTTTCAAAACGCTATTGAACCGCACGCTCCATTCCCAGAAGGTGCAGAAAGATTTTCAACGTAAAACAACTGTGGCAAAAGCCGGAACCTCAATCACAGTACATCAACATTGCTAAACAACACGCCTCATGGGCATTTCCTGCAAAGCGCATGAATATTGGCTTGCAGTAACATATAGTCAAAACACCCGTGCTTATTGGCCTACAGGGCGGCTCATGCGCGCCGCCAGGTTGTTCCTTGTGCGCTGTCTTCCAGCACGATGCCTGCTGCCACAAGTTCGCTGCGGACACGATCCGCTTCGGCGAAATCTTTGTTCTTCTTGGCAGCAATGCGGGCGGCAATCAGCGATTCGATTTTCTCCACTGAATACGCGCCCTCACCCTCACCGCCTAACGGCGTAGCCTGCAGGAAAGTTTGCGGATCGCGTTTAAGCAAGCCCAAGAGGCCGGCCAGTGCGCGCAATTGAGCGGCCAGTGAAACCGATTTGTTTCGATTAATTTCCGTCGCAAGATCAAAGAGAACAGCACAGGCTTCGGGCGTATTAAAGTCGTCGTCCATCGCCGCACGAAAGCGCTGGGCGTGCACTTCGTCCCAGTCAACCGGAGCCTCAGGCGTCTGCGCCGCCTTGAGCGCCGTATAGAGTCGCGCCAGCGCCCCCCGGGCATCGTCGAGATGAACGTCTGAGTAGTTGAGCGGGCTGCGGTAGTGGGCGCGCAGGATGAAAAAGCGCACCACTTCGGCGTCGTACTTTTGAAGCACTGTACGTATAGTGAAGAAGTTACCCAGTGTCTTGGACATTTTCTCATCGTCCACACGCACGAAACCGTTGTGCATCCAGTAATTAACGAACTGGCACTGGTGAGCGCCCTCGGACTGGGCAATCTCGTTTTCGTGGTGGGGAAACTGCAAATCCTGCCCGCCGCCGTGAATATCAAAGTGTTTGCCAAGCAGGTCGGAACTCATCGCCGAGCATTCGATGTGCCAGCCCGGACGTCCGTTACCCCAAGGCGATTCCCACGCCGGCTCGCCTTCTTTGGCGTGCTTCCACAGCACGAAGTCGAGCGGATCATGCTTGGCCTGATCGACATCAACCCGCTCGCCGGCACGCAGGTCATCCAGCGTCTTACCCGAGAGCTTGCCGTAGCCAGGGAACTTGCGCACCGAAAAGTTAACGTCCCCATCCGCGGCCTTGTACGCTAGCCCGCTTCGCTCCAGTTGCCGGATAAGATTGAGCATCTGCGGTACATACTCGGTTGCACGCGGTTCGTGCTCGGGTTTTTCGACGCCCAGCGCGGCAGCATCTTCATCCATGAAGCCGATGAAACGTTTGGTCAGTTGGCCAATAGTTTCCTTGTTTTCCTGTGCACGCTGGATGATCTTGTCGTCAATATCGGTGATATTGCGCACGTAGGTCACTTCAAATCCACACGACCTTAACCAACGCTGGACCACGTCAAACACCACCAGAACGCGGGCATGGCCAAGGTGGCAATAGTCGTAAACCGTCATACCGCACACGTACATGCGCACCTTGCCGGGTTCGATGGGGACAAACTCCTGCTTTTCCCTGACCAGAGTGTTATAAATTCTTAGCATTATCAGGCTCACAAAAACGCCCCTTCAAAAAACGGGAGCGTAAGGAATACTTGGGATTCGACGCGCTTCTTGTTAGAATTAGCTAGTTAAGTCACCAACTTTTACGAAGTATACCATAACGATGTTTCCACACTCCCCAACGCCTTCACTGGCGCGCCTTTCAGCCGTAATTATTGGCCTCGTGCTAAGCGCTTTCATTTCCTTAGCCAACGCTCAGACCAATACACAAGGCAACCCTCAGGCGCTGCCGGAAATCCAGCGCCTGATGAAGCAAGGCCAGATGCCGCAAGCGCTTGAAAAGGTCGACATCTATATTGCAACAAAACCAAAGGATGCCCAGGGCCGATTCCTCAAGGGTCTGATCCTGACCGAGGTAGGCCGCCCGGCCGATGCCATCGCTGTATTCACCAAACTGACCGAAGACTTTCCCGAACTGCCTGAACCTTACAATAATCTCGCCGTACTTTACGCCCAACAGAAGCAATATGATAAGGCTCGCACAGCCCTTGAAATGGCGATCCGGACGCACCCAAGCTATTCCATCGCACATGAGAACCTCGGTGACGTATATGCCAAGCTGGCTAGTCAGGCCTATGACAAAGCCCTTCAGCTCGACTCATCGAACACCACCACACAGACCAAGCTGTCAATGATCAAGGAACTGATCAGTACGTCGACCAAGCCAGGTACGAAACCGGGTACAACAGCCACAAAGCCGGAAACCGAGCCAGTGAAAACCGCGGCGGCAGTAATTCCCAAGCCAGACCCCGTGGTGACACCCGCCCCCCCGCCAGCCAAACCGGTTGAGAAATTACCGGAGCCCGTAAAGACGCCTGTCGTAAAACCCGTCGTTGAAAAATCCGCTGAAGCACCGGCTGCGCCTGTAACGGTCAGTGGAGAAGCCGATGTCAGCAAAGCCCTGCAGGGATGGGCCAGCGCCTGGTCAAACAAGGACGTCAAAACCTACCTCGGTTACTACGCCAGCGGTTTTCAGACGCCGAACGGCATGACGCGCAAAGCATGGGAAGCTGAACGTACCCAACGCATCGACAAGCCGGGCAAACTACAGGTCAGCGTTGATGACATCAAGGTCTCTATTGCCGGTGACAAGGCAACTGTCAAGTTTCGCCAGCATTACGTCTCGGCAACCCTCAAGTCATCAGCCAGCAAGACGTTGGTTTTTGTAAAATCCGGCAGCAAATGGCTGATTCAGCAGGAGCGCGTCGGCTAATGCGTCGACTTGTACTCGTCAGCCTGACCTTTACCCTGCTGGCCGTCACCGCAGCAGGGACAGCGTTTGTCGGCAGTTCAAACAATCATTCAAGCACCCCTGTAACATTCTCCGATTCCGGCCCGGAGCCGCAGCTCTCCCGAATTCTCGTCGAGATCGAGAAGAACCGCCTTAACAGTGCGCTCGAACAAACCGAAGCGTTGCTTAAACAGTACCCGAACTTCCGTCTGGCGCATCTGATCAAGGGCGACCTGCTACTGGCCCGCAGCATGCCGCTCTCGACATTCGGCAATGCCATCAATGCACCGCAAGAGAAACTGACCGGTCTACGCGAGGAGGTCATCGCCCGTCTCAAGGCCTACCGTAGCCGCCAAGCTACGGCCAACTATGTCCCGCGCTATCTCATGCAAATGGAAGCCGACCAGAAGTATGCCATCGTTGTTGACACACAGAAGGCGAGGCTTTATCTCTACCAGAACGAGAATGGCCGACCGCGCTTTGTCGCCGACTACTACATTTCGCACGGCAAGCTCGGCGGTGACAAAACACAGGAAGGCGATAAAAAAACACCAACAGGTGTCTATCACGTCACCTCCAGCATCTCCCCACAAAAAATCGGTGACTTTTACGGCACTGGCGCTTTCCCGATCAACTACCCCAATGAGTGGGATAAACGGCAGGGGCGAAAAGGTCACGGCATCTGGCTGCATGGTACACCATCGGACACTTACTCTCGGCCGCCTAAAGCCTCTGATGGCTGTGTTGTATTATCCAATGTCGACCTTAATGCACTGGCCAAAAATCTACAGATTGGCTTGACGCCAGTCATTATCAGCAATTCGGTCGAGTGGCTCTCATTTGACGATTGGCAGAACGAGCGCGGCGCACTGAACAAGAAAATCGACGAATGGCGCAACGACTGGGAAAGCAAGGATGTTGACCGCTATTTGAAAAATTATTCAAAGAATTTTAAGACCAAAGATAACAGTCTGGAACAGTTTGTCCAGCAAAAACGGCAGGTTAATGCCAGCAAGGAGTGGATCAAGATCAAGCTTTCCAACGTATCCATGTTCCGTAATCCGGGTAATGAGGAACTGGTCGTTGTTACCTTTGAGCAAAACTACCAGAGTAACAATCTCAACAACCAGATGAAAAAGCGCCAGTACTGGATCCGCGAGGACGGTAACTGGAAAATCGTATTTGAAGGAGCTGCCTGATGTTCAAAAAACTCTTCGTACTTGGTGCCGGCCTGCTGCTCACGCTGACCGCCCTAGCCTCACCCAGCGTCGAGATACAAACCAACCTGGGCAAGATCGTGATCGAACTTGACTCAGCAAAAGCACCCAAGACCGTACAGAACTTTGTTCAATATGCCAACGACGGTTTTTACAACGGCACAATCTTCCACCGCGTCATGGATGGCTTCATGATTCAGGGTGGCGGCTTTAGTACTAATATGCAGCAAAAAACAACTGGCAAACCTATCGAGAATGAAGCCAAAAATGGCTTGAAGAACGACCGTGGAACCATTGCCATGGCACGTACCCAAGCCCCACACTCGGCCACGTCCCAATTTTTCATTAACCACAAAGACAATGCGATGCTTGATTATCCTTCGCCTGACGGTTGGGGCTATGCCGTATTCGGCAAGGTCACGCAAGGCATGGACATCGTCGACAAGATCGCCAAAGTCCCGACCGGCAACCGTGGAGGGCACCAGAACGTTCCGGTTGAGCCGGTGGTCATCCAGTCTGTCAAAGTCATCTCTGATAAAAAATAAGGAATTTTCATGATTAAACTACACACTAATTTCGGCGCTATCACCCTCGAACTCGACGCCGAAAAGGCCCCGGAATCGGCCAAGAACTTCCTCGCCTATGTCGAAGCAGGTCACTACAACAACACAATTTTTCACCGTGTCATCCCCGGATTCATGATTCAGGGCGGCGGTTTTGAACCGGGCATGAAACAGAAGCCGTGTAAAGATCCGATCAAGAATGAAGCCGACAACGGACTGAAAAACGACAACTACACCGTGGCCATGGCACGCACCTCCGACCCGCACTCAGCCACGGCGCAATTCTTTATCAACGTGGCCGATAACGAGTTCCTCAATCACAAGGCACCGAATGCCAATGGCTGGGGCTACTGCGTGTTCGGCAGGGTTGTTGAAGGTACTGAGATCGTCGACAAGATAAAGGGCGTAAAAACAGGCAGTACGGGCTTTCATCAAGACGTACCAAAGGAAGATGTCATCATCGATCGCGCTGAAGTCTGCTAATTACACGAGTCCGTTCCGGTCTGTCCTGATTTGGAATCAACGTGATCTATTTCATTTCAGACCTGCATCTTTCGCCGCAAACATCCGGCACTAACCGCATTTTTCTCGATTTTCTCGGTGGCCGCGCACGTGCCGCCGAGCATCTCTACATCCTCGGTGATCTCTTTGAGGTCTGGCCGGGAGACGACTGTATTGATGATCCAGACGATACGTTCCATTGTGTAATCGTCGACGCCATGCGCGCATTAAGCGACTCCGGAGTGCGCCTATCCGTCATGCATGGCAACCGCGACTTTCTTTTAGGCGATGAATTCTCAGCCCGCTCCGGCGCCACTATCCTGCCCGACCCTTACGTATTGTCGCTACCGGCTTGGCAGTTTGTGCTTTCTCATGGCGACGCGCTGTGCTCCGACGATAAGGACTATCAGGCCTTTCGAACGCAGGTGCGTGACCCGGCATGGCGTATTTCGTTTCTCGAAAAACCTTTGCATGAACGCAAAGCGATTGCTACCGCATTACGCCAACAAAGCGAACAGGCAAAGCGCGAGAAAATTAAACAGTCACAGCACCTGATGGATCTTAATCCCGGTGATACTGACGATTTCCTGCGCGAGCACGGTTACGCCACCTTCATTCACGGTCACACACACCGTCCGGCAACTCACGATCATCTGGTTGATGGCATACATGTCGAACGTTGGGTTTTGGCCGACTGGCAAGAGGATCGCGGTGAATTCCTGTGCTGGGATGGCGAACAACTCACGCGAGAAATACTGTAAATTTATATTTCTGCTTTCTGGATTCTTTCATGAACTCTCCCGCACCCAAATCTCTGCTTGACGAAGAAATCGAGCGTAACGTTGATGCAGCGCTGGCTGAAGACGTCGGCCATGGCGACCTGACGGCGCAACTGGTTCCGCCCGAAATTTCTTCGCGCGCCACGGTGGTCTCCCGCGAGAACGGCGTGCTATGCGGCACAGCGTGGTTTGAGCGTTGTTTCAAAAAACTCGACGCGTCAATCAACATTGTCTGGAAAACAGCGGATGGTGAGCGTATTGAAGAAAATCAGCTGTTATGCGAAATCTCAGGCCCGGCACGCGCTCTGCTTACGGGTGAACGTACGGCGCTTAACTTTCTACAATTACTCTCTGGCGTGGCTAGCAAGGCGAGACAATACGCCGATGTCGTTGCCGGCACCAAAGCAGAGATCGTTGATACGCGAAAAACCCTCCCTGGCTTACGGCTGGCACAAAAATACGCTGTCAAATGCGGCGGCGGCGGCAATCACCGCTTAGGCCTGTACGACGCTATTTTGATCAAGGAAAACCATATCCTGGCAGCCGGCAGTATTGCTGCGGCCGTGCTTGCGGCAAGACAGGTTGCTGAAGGCACCAAGGGTAAGTGCAAGTTCATTCAGGTCGAGGTTGAAACCTTCGCCGAGTTGCTACAAGCGCTCGATGCCGGCGCTAAAATGATTTTGCTCGACAACATGAGCCTTGACCAGATGCGCGAGGCCGTTTCGATTACAGCGGGTCGTGCTGTTCTGGAAGCCTCAGGTAACGTCAATTTTGACACCGTGCGTGGCATTGCGGAAACCGGCGTTGATCGAATATCGATTGGTGGTTTGACCAAGGATGTGCGCGTTGTGGATCTATCGATGCGCTTTCAAAAATCCCTAAAATCTCATATCAAGAGCAATTGATCTCGCTATAATTGGCGACACAAATCAGAAAGTGGCTGGCAACTGCCGGTTGCATGACAGGAGAAAGGGTCGTTCCATGTTGTTTGCACTGTTTTACGTGATTGCCATCACGGTACTGGTCATGCACTTTACCGGCTTTCTGGCGCGGCACAATCTGGAGTGGTTGGTATTGGTTCTTGCGGCCGCTGTATTTCCGGCTGTGATTTACCTCTAGCGAGTCCATCGTTCCCAAACAAAAGGGCACTCGACGGTGCCCTTTTTGCTGTGCAGCGCTGGAACTCAGGATTTAATACTCCGCTCGATGTATTGTTTTACTGCATCGACGCTAATATCCATCACCTCGACCCGCTGCGGCAAATTTTCAATACCCTGCATTGCTGCCGGCCGTCCGGGCTGACGCCCAAGGGCCTCAACAATTGTTTCTTCAAACTTGGCCGGCATCGCGGTTTCAAGCACCAACATCGGCATGCCTGGCAAACGTCGCTCAACACCGACTTTCAACCCGTCCGCGGTATGCGTATCGATTATCAGACCATAACTATCAAATGTCCGGCGAATCGTTGCCAGACGGTCGGCGTGACTGCTCTTGCCGGAGACAAAACCGAATTGAGGTAGATTGGCAAAATAAGAGGTATGCGATAGGTCGAAGCTGCCACCGGCATCAATCCTGGCCCAAAGTTCGCGGATAATTTCAGGATCACGACCGACCAGATCAAAAACGAAACGCTCAAAATTGGACGCTTTGGAAATATCCATCGACGGGCTTGAGGTAGC